>NZ_CP154625.1:3706802-4015703 GCF_051148895.1 Terrisporobacter vanillatitrophus | reverse complement strand
AAGTATAAACCTCCGAACTAAATAATTAACATTTTCCACAAAGTTATTAACAAAAATTGACGAAAGATAAGTGGATAAAAAATATAAACTTTAACTTTGGGATAAAATGTGGATAATATTTTAATAAATAAAATTATCAAAAATAATTTAAAAGATATAAACAGGATGTATATAAACTTATAAATAGTAAAATATATAGTAAAACTTTTCATTTACTCAATTATTGTCTAAGATATGAAAACTTATTCACAATTTAATCCACAGATTGTGTATAAGTTTAATATGTTAGTATTTATTATTAACATTATCAACAAGTATATTTATAATATCAGAATATATGTCAAACTTCAATATGTTCTGAACAAATTATCCACAATTATGTCGTACTGTGAATAATTTATTCAACAATAGAAAAATAAAGAAATTACCTTATATATGTAGTAATAATATATATATTTTTGGAAACTATGAATTTTAAGATTTAAAAATTAAACAATAAAAAACTAAGGTTAATTTAAGATTTAATGGCTACAAAACACGTTGACAACAAATATAAAAGGATTTATAATAATATGTGTTATGTTTACTTTGACAGTAAAGTTATTATTTTTATAAACGGAAAAAAATTGTGAAAGGCGGTGCAATATAATGAAAAGAACTTATCAGCCAAAAAAGAGACAAAGAAAAAAAGAGCATGGATTCAGAAAAAGAATGAAAACTTCTAACGGAAGAAATGTTTTAAAAAGAAGAAGATCTAAAGGAAGAAATAGATTAACTCATTAATAATTAAAAAGGCCGCTTTAATAGTGGCCTTTTTATGTAATTTATTACATAGCTGTGTTTACGGAGGATATTAATATGAACTTTAAAGAAACACAAGGCTTAAAAAAAGATTCAGATTTTAGGAAAGTTTATAAGTATGGAAAGTCTATTGCAAATAGATTATTAGTTATGTATACGCTTCCAAATAAGTCTGACAATAATCGTGTTGGTATATCCGTTTCAAAAAAAGTAGGTAAGGCCAATGTGCGAAATAAAGCTAGAAGAAGAATAAAAGAATCGTATAGGTTAAATATAGATGGTAATGTAAAATCTGGTTATGACATAGTATTTATAGCTAGAGTTGCCATAAAGGATGCTGAGTATACTGACATTGAAAAAGCAATGAAGCATTTGATTAAAAAGGCAAATTTATTTTAAAACTATACATATTTAATAACGTCTGTTTTATGGAGGTTAAAATTGTTGAATAAAATAGTATATATATGGAAGGGAATAAATACATGCTTATCGAAGTTATGTATTTACTTGATAAGATTTTACCAAAAGTATATATCTCCTTTGAAGGGACCTACCTGTAGGTTTTATCCTACTTGTTCTCAATACGCAATAGAAGCTTTCAAGAAATATGGATTGTTTAAAGGTATGTATTTGTCAATAAAAAGGGTTTTAAAGTGTCATCCATTTCATCCAGGAGGATACGATCCTCTAAAATAAGCGTACTAATAGGAGGTATACAATTGAGTATTATAAGTAATGTATTAGGTCATATACTTAGAGTTATTTTTGAGTTTGTGAATAATTATGGATTGTCTATAGTTGTATTTACGCTATTTGTAAGATTATTATTAGTTCCTTTAATGGTAAAACAAATAAAATCTCAAAAAGCAATGCAAGACATCCAACCTAAAATAAAGGAAATTCAAGAAAAATATAAAAATA
Organism: Terrisporobacter vanillatitrophus; assembly: GCF_051148895.1. Classification (GTDB taxonomy): domain Bacteria; phylum Bacillota; class Clostridia; order Peptostreptococcales; family Peptostreptococcaceae; genus Terrisporobacter; species Terrisporobacter vanillatitrophus. Next base: position 4,013,981 of record NZ_CP154625.1, on the reverse strand, counting down.
AGCCAGAAAAACAGCAAGAAGAGCTAATGAAGATTTATAAAGAAGCAAAGATTAATCCACTAGCTGGTTGTTTGCCATTATTAATACAAATGCCTATTTTAATAGGACTATTTAATGTATTAAAAAACCCTGTACGTTATGGTGTATTTACGAATGCAGATGTGGCAGCACAAGCAGCGCAAGCAGGTTTCTTATGGATCAAAGATATTTCTGCAACAGGAAGTATCAGTCTAGCATTACTTTCAGGTATAAGTGCTTACTTCATGCAAAAAATGATGACTACTGGAGATGAGCAAACTGAAAATATGATGAAAAGTATGACATATGTAATGGCAGCAATGTCATTATTCTGGGGATATACTTTCCAAGCAGGTCTTGCAATATATTGGATAACAAGTAACTTGTTCTCTATAGCTCAATATCAATTAATAACAAGTCCTTTAAAAGCTAAACTGGCTGATTCTAAGGAGGCAGAAGTTAAAGATGAAAAATCAGGAAAACCTAACAACGATGAAAAGTCAAACAAAAAAGATAGAAATAAAAAGTAAGACTAAAGAAGAAGCCGTTCAGTCAGCATTACTGGAATTAGGTGTTGAAGAAAAAGACATTGAAGTAAAGGTTATTCAAAATCCTTCTAAGGGGTTTCTAAGACTCCTAGGTGCTAAAGAAGGAATATACGAAGTAACAGTAATAAAAAAAGAAGAAATAGAAGTTGCTAGAGAATTTATAGAAAATATTCTATTAAATTCTAAGATAAATGCTAAAGTTAATGCCACTCAAGAGGATAATTTAATTAAAATTAGCATTGAAGGAAAAGAAGCTACTTGTTTAATTGGAAGAAGAGGAGAAACTCTTGACGCAGTACAATTTTTAACTGGACTAGCTTTAAATAAAATCAACAAAGATTCTCATATGAGAGTATTAGTTGATATAGAAAATTATAGAAATAAAAGAGAAGAATCATTAGTTAGATATGCTAGAAAAGTTGCTCGTGAAGTAGCAAAAACTAGAAGAACAAAAAAATTAGACTATATGAATCCTTATGAAAGAAGAATAGTTCATTCGGCTTTACAAAACGATAAGTATGTAATTACTTATAGTGAAGGAACAGATCCATATAGAAGACTAGTGATTGAATATAAAAGATAAATGACAAAATTCAAACCTCCTAACTATTTAGGGGGTTTAATTTTTGTAATTTATTTAATATAATGATAAAATTAAGATTATAATTTTAATTATTAGTTAAGAATTTAAAATAGATTAATTATAGAGGTGATATTATGTTTATAGATGATACTATAGCAGCAATTGCAACAGCACCAGGAGAGGGTGGAATAGGCATAATAAGAATTAGTGGAAGTAAGGCTCTTACAGTAGCACAGGAGATATTTAAGTCTGTATCAGGAAAAGATATAACAGACTATAATGCTCGTACTCTAATATATGGACATATATTAGATGGCAATAAAAAAATAGATGAAGTGTTACTTGCTTTCATGAAAGGACCTAATTCTTATACAGCAGAAGATGTAATAGAAATAAATTGCCACGGTGGATTTATTTCTGTAAAAAAAATATTAGAATTAATATTAAGTAAAGACGTAAGACTTGCAGATGAAGGTGAGTTTACAAAGAGAGCATTCTTGAATGGAAGAATAGATTTATCTCAAGCAGAAGCTGTAATTGATGTAATTAAGGCAAAAACAGATAAAGCTCAAGAGGTAGCTCAAAGCCATTTAAATGGTTCATTAGCTAATAAAATAAAAGAATTAAGATTTAAAGTTACGGAAGTTTTAGCACATTTAACAGTTTCCATAGATTTTGGTGAAGAAGATGTTGAAGAAATAACTTATGCAATGCTTACTGAGAGTGCACAAGGATTAAGAAGTGAAATAAAATCATTGTATGACTCAGCTGAAAGTGGAAAAGTTTTAAGAGACGGACTAAAAACAGTTATAGTTGGTAAACCAAATGTAGGAAAATCATCATTACTAAACTATATTTTAGGAGAAAATAGAGCCATAGTTACTGAAATAGCTGGAACAACAAGAGATGTAATAGAAGAGTTCGTTAATATAAAGGGAATTCCTTTAAAAATTGTTGATACAGCAGGTATAAGAGAAACAGAAGATATAGTTGAAAAAATAGGTGTAGAAAGATCTAGAGAATCATTTAATTCAGCAGACTTAGTAATAATCGTAATAGATGGTTCAAAGGAATTGTCACAAGAAGACAAAGAAATATTAGAACAAGCAGTAGATAAAAAGACTATTGTTTTATTAAACAAAAATGATCTTAATCAAGTTGTGTCAGAGGAACAAATAGCTAAATATGTTGACAAGGATAGTATAATAAAAATATCAGCATTAAAGAATGAAGGTATCGAACAGGTTCACAACAAGATTGAATCTATGGTATTTAAAGGAGATGTAAGAAGTAATTCAAGTGTAGTGATTACAAACTCTAGGCATAAAGATGCATTACTAAAAGCATACAATGCTATAAATGATGCTATAGATGGAATAGACCAAAGGTTACCATATGATTTCATAGAAGTTGATTTTAAGAATATATGGAACTATTTGGGATATATAAATGGAGATACTGTACAGGAAGATTTACTAGATACTATATTTGCAAACTTTTGTATTGGAAAATAAATAAAATAAAGTTACTTTATAAATGAAACGATTAATAAGATATTAATGTTTAACGTGAAACATTGTTTAAGAAAGGAGAAATCATGCAAACATATAATGCAGGAAGTTATGATGTAATTGTTGTTGGAGCAGGACATGCTGGTTGTGAAGCAGCATTAGCTACAGCAAGAATGGGTCATAAAACACTAATAATAACATTAACACTAGACTCAATTGGAATGATGCCATGTAACCCATCTATAGGTGGAACAGGTAAAGGACAATTAGTTAAAGAAATAGATGCTCTTGGTGGAGAAATGGGTATAAATATAGACAAGACATTTATACAAAGTAGAATGTTAAATACAGCAAAAGGACCAGCTGTACATTCTTTAAGAGCACAAGCAGATAAGTTTAAATATCACACAGAAATGAAAAAAACTCTTGAAAACGAGTCAAACTTGGATATAGCTATGGATGAAGTTGTAGATATACTTCATGATGGAAAAGTTGTAACAGGAGTAGTAACTAAATTAGGGTGTGCTTATAATGCCAAAGCAGTTATACTTGCAACTGGAGTTTATTTAAATTCATTAATTTATATAGGTGAAGGAACATTTAAAGAAGGTCCTAATGGATTAGGATATGCAGCTTCTTTAACAGATAAATTAATTGATTTAGGTTTAAATATGAGAAGATTCAAAACAGGTACGCCTGCTAGAATTCATAAGGATAGTATAGATTTCTCTCAAATGGAGATTCAAGAGGGAGATGAAAGAATAACGCCATTCTCATTTATGAGTGAAAATTTACAGATAGATCAAGCACCTTGTTATTTAGCAAGAACAAATACAGATACACACAAGGTTATAATGGATAATATTGAAAGATCGGCTATGTACAGTGGGAAAGTGAATGCTACTGGGGCTAGATACTGTCCATCAATAGAAGATAAAGTTGTAAGATTCAGTGATAAAGAATCACATCAAACATTTATTGAGCCGGAAGGATTAGATACTAAAGAAATGTATATCCAAGGTATATCAACAAGTTTGCCTTTTGAAGTACAAGTTCAAATATATAAATCAATGAGAGGTCTTGAAAATGCTCAAATAATGAGACCTGCTTATGCGATTGAGTATGACTGTATAGACCCTACACAGTTGAAAGCTACTTTAGAAATAAAAGTAACAGAAAACTTATACAGTGCAGGGCAATTTAATGGTACATCAGGATATGAAGAAGCAGCAGCTCAAGGTCTTATAGCAGGTATAAATGCTGCATTAAAAATTGAAGGAAAAGAACCTTTTATATTAGATAGATCAGAAGGATATATAGGCGTTCTTATAGATGATTTAGTAACTAAAGGAACTAATGAACCATATAGAATGATGACTTCCAGAGCAGAGTATAGATTATACTTAAGACAAGATAATGCAGATAGAAGACTTACTGAAAAAGGTCATGATATAGGTCTTGTTAAAGAAGAGAGATACATCAGATATCTTGCTAAAAAATCAGAAGTTGAAAAGGAATTAGAAAGATTAAAAACAGAAAGAGTAACTCCAAAAGAAGTTAACCATATACTTGCTGAAGTTGGTGGTTCAGAGATAAAATTAGGTTTATCATTATACGAATTCCTAAAACGTCCAGAAGTAACTTACAGTATTTTAGAACAAATAGGAAAAGATGCTGGAGAAGAAGTATCTGATGATATTAAAGAACAATGTGTAATTATGTCAAAATACGAAGGTTATATAGACAAACAATTAAAGCAAATAGATCAATTTAAAAAATTAGAAAATAGAAAACTTCCTGAAGATATAAATTATTCTTCAATAGAGGGTTTAAGATTAGAAGCTAGACAAAAACTAGATGCTATAAAACCTGTATCTATAGGACAAGCTTCTCGTATTTCAGGTGTTTCTCCTGCAGATATATCAGTTTTACTTATTTATTTAGAACAAATGAGAAAAACTAGAGGAGGAAACAATGAATAACCTAGAAGTATTAAAATCAGGTATAGAAGGCTTTGGTTTAGAAGTAACTGATGAAAAACTTCAAAACTTAAAAAAATATAGAAAAATATTAGTTGAATGGAATAAAGTAATGAATTTAACAGGTATAGAAGAAGAAAGAGAAGTGTACATAAAGCACTTCTTAGACTCTATATCTGCTGTAACGAATAATTATATAAATGATGATACATCGCTAATAGATGTGGGTACTGGAGCAGGTTTCCCAGGTATGCCACTAAAAATTTGTTTAGATAATTTAAACTTAACTTTGTTAGACTCACTAAATAAAAGAATAAGCTTTTTACAAGAAGTTGCAAGTGAATTAAATTTAAAAGGGATAGAGTTTATTCATGGTAGAGCTGAAGATTTTGGCAAAAGTGAAGAATACAGAGAAAAATTTGATGTTGCTACAGCAAGAGCCGTTGCTGGGCTACCAATATTAATGGAATTTTGTGTTCCGTTTGTAAAAGTTGGGGGATATTTCATATGCTTAAAAGGACCAAATGCTAATTTAGAACTAGAAGAGTCTAAATTAGCTATGGAAGCTTTGGGAATAGAATTTGTTGAAAAAATAGATATTAAGTTACCAGATTTAGAATTAAATCATAATATATTAGTATTCAAAAAAATTAAGAATACCCCATCAAAATATCCAAGAAAAGCAGGCAAACCATCTAAAAATCCTATAAAATAAATAATATAGAGAAATATAGAAGGAAAATAATATTAAATGAAGAAATAAATACTCATAAAGGGAAATAATTTCTCTTTGTGAGTAGAAAATCAAAATAAATTTACATAAATTGCAGTAAAAATATATTTATCAATAAGAGAGGGATGTTATGGAAGAAAAAATAGTTAAAGAGATACCAGTTGATAAAATAATTCCTAATCCATATCAACCAAGAAAAGTATTTTCAATCAATGCATTAGAAGAATTAAGTAAGTCTATAAAAGAGTACGGAATACTTCAACCAATTACTGTTAGACAAAAAGAAGATGGATATGAGTTAGTTGCGGGGGAAAGAAGGCTAAGAGCAGCAAAGTTAGCTGAGCTAAAAACTATACCAGCAATAATAAATAATATGTCAGATCAATATTCTGCAGTTCTAGCTTTATTAGAAAATTTACAAAGAGAAGATTTGAATTTTATAGAGGAATCTCTAGGATATGAGAATTTAATAAAAGAACATAATTTTACTCAACAACAGTTGGCTGGAAAATTAGGCAAAAACCAATCAACCATAGCTAATAAGCTTAGGATACTAAAGCTTCCTGATAACGTAAAGCAATATCTTGTTGAGAATGGCTTGACTGAAAGACATGCGAGAGCATTGCTTAAGTTACCTAATGAAGAACTAATGATGGAAATTATTCAAAAAGTAGTTAAACAAGAGCTTACAGTTAAGAAAACAGAAAAATTAATAAATGATACATTAGAAGCTTTAAAAGCAGAGAGTGAACCTGAAAAGAAACAGAATATAAAATGCTCAGTAGGTATTAGAATATATCTTAATACATTAAAACAAGCATATGATGCCATAAAGAATACAGGAATTGAAGCAAAGTATAATGAAATAGATAAGGGAGATTACATGGAAGTTGTAGTCAAAATTCCTAAAAAATAAGGGGTTACTGCTTAGCAGTAATCTTTTTTTAAAACAAGAAAAGGGGGAAGTCTTTATGGGAAAATCTGTAGCAATTTTTAATCAAAAAGGTGGAGTAGGAAAGACAACAACTAATGTTAACTTAAGTGCAAGTTTAGGACAATTAGGGAAAAAAGTGTTAGTTTTAGACATGGATCCCCAAGGGAATACTACTAGTGGTTATGGAATTGATAAAAATACTGTAGAAAATACTATATATGAAGTTATAATAGATGGTTTAGATATAAGAGAAGCTATTATTGACACAGAATTTGATAATATACAGATTATAGCATCAGCTAGTGAGTTGGCTGGGGCAGAAATAGAGTTGGCGAATGAAAGTGATCGAGAGTATAAATTAAGGGATAGTATAGAAAAAATCAAAGATGAATATGATTATATTTTTATAGACTGTCCTCCTTCTTTAGGCATGCTTACTATAAACTCATTGACTGCAGTTGATAGTGTTTTAATACCTATACAATGTGAATATTATGCATTAGAAGGTGTTAGTCAACTAATGTCAACATATAAATTAGTAAAAAATAGATTAAATCCTAAGATTGAAATACAAGGTGTAGTTCTTAGCATGTTTGATGGAAGAGCAAATTTATCTATTCAGGTTGTTGAAGAAGTAAAAAAATACTTCAAAGGGAGTGTATATACTACATTAATTCCTAGAAATGTAAGACTTGCTGAGGCACCAAGCTATGGAAAACCGGTGATTTATTATGATTCAAAATGTAGGGGAACATTAGCATATAAAGAGTTAGCAGAAGAATTTATTGAATTAGAGGAGGATGTAATATAGTATGGATAATACACCTAGAAGAAGTAAAAGATTAGGAAAAGGTCTTAGCGCTTTAATTCCTGAAATAAATGACGAGGTTGATAAAAAAGAGATTGTACAAATAAAATTGAGCAATATACGACCTAACAAAAACCAACCAAGAAAAGAATTTGATGAAGAAAGAATAAAAGCCTTATCTGATTCTATAAAAAATGTAGGAGTACTGCAACCGATAGTTTTAAAACCTACAGATGAAAATAATTATATGATTATAGCAGGTGAGAGAAGATACAGAGCATCTATTATGGCAGGAAAAGAAGAAATACCAGCGGTAATTAAGGATATACCGGTTAAAGATATAATGGAAATTGCTCTTATAGAAAACTTACAAAGGGAAGATTTAAATGCTATAGAAGAAGCTTTAGCCTATAAAAGTTTAATAGAGAATTACAAGGTCACTCAAGAAGAGCTATCAGAGGCAGTTGGAAAAAGTAGACCTCATATTACAAATACTTTAAGATTGCTAAATTTACAGAAAAAAGTAATTAGAATGATTGAAAATGGAAAAATAACACCAGGTCATGGAAAAGCATTACTTAGAATAGAAAATCATGATCAACAATTAGAAATAGCTAACAAAATAGTTACAGATGATTTATCTGTTAGAGTAGTAGAAGAAATAGCTAAAAAAATTATTTCTAGCAAAGAAGTTAAGAAATCAGAAGAAAAGCAAAAAGATATTTATATAATTGATGCAGAAGAAAAACTCTCCAATATATTTGGAACACAGGTAAATATATCAAAGGGCAAGAAAAAAGGTAAAATAGAAATAGTATACAATAATGAAGAAGAATTGAATGATATATTGTCCATAATGATGGATGAAGATTAATAGATATAAAAGAAGGTATTAATTAAATTTATACCTTCTTTTATATGTTAAAAAACCATAAGTTTTATGAAAAAATTTATAATTAAATTTAAATATTTAATGCATTTTTTATAATATTAAATATTTATACACAAAAAATATAATTAGGAAAAGGAATATTTTAGTGATGTTTTTAATGTAAATATAAGTTATAATTATATTATAAAATGAGAATAACTTAAAAAAAAGGGGGGAAGTAAATAATATAATGAATATATTAAGTTTAGGGGAAAAAATAAAAAAGCTTAGAAAAGAACAAAATATGACATTAAAGGAATTAGCTGGAGATAGAATTACAGCTGCTCAGATAAGTCATATTGAAAGAGACAAATCACATACAAGTTATGAGTTGTTGGAATATTTGTCGAATAAATTAGGAGTAAGTGTAGATTATTTATTAGAAACAAAAGAGATGCAATCTAAAAAAATAACAGATAATCTTATACTAAAAAGTGAAATTTATATTAAATGTGATGAGCTAGAAAAGGCAGAAGAGCAAATAAAAGAAATTATAGATATATGTAAAGAGTACAAGTTAAATGAAAGCTACGGTAAATGTAATAACTTACTAGCTGAGATTAATTGCAAAAAAGAAGATTATACTTGTGCAGTATATTATTACGAAAAAGCACTATATTATTTTATAAAAAATGAAGATAAAGATGATATATATAATTGTTATGTTAATATAGGAAATATATATATGATAGATAAATTCTACAAGGGAGCCCTAACTCGTTTTATGTTTGCAAAAGAGGTTCTAGACGAAAGTAATATAGAAGATGCAGACATATATAAGGAGTTATACAGTAAGATCTCCGAGTGTTATATGAAATTGAATCAACCACAAAAATCACTAGAATTTATGGAAAAAATCGATCGAATAGATAATGAAGACTGTATAAAAGAAGAGGTAAACATTTTAGTATTAAAAGCTAAAAACTTATTAAATGTTGGGAAATATTCAGAATCTAAAGAATGCTTTAACAAGGCATTAGAAATAATAGAAAAAGAAGAAAATAAAAATAGATTAGCTAAAGTATATTTGTCTATGAGTAAGATTTATTCCGAAATGGGAGACATAGATAAGCACTTAGAATATTCTCAAAAGGTGTATGATATTACAAAGAGAGATGAAAATCAATATATGATGGAAAGCTTGTTTAATATGATTGACTCTTATGTAAAAAGAGGAGAATATGATATGGCTCAAAGATATTGTAAATTAGCTTTAGTTTCATCTATCAAAAATAAAGATAAATACTATGAGTATAAGTCGTTAAAATTCTATTCTGATATGTATAAGAATAAAGATGAAGTAGAAGCATCAATAGATTATTTAAACAAGTGTATAGATATTGCAAAAGGTTTAGAAAATAAGAAAATACTAGCTAGCTTATATATTGAATTAGGAAGGTTATATTCTAGTATATCAAAAGAAAAAGAATTAGAATGTTATCAAAAAGGTGTTATTATATATAAAGAGTTAGATATTATATAATATTAAATATTGCTGTGGAAAAGCTTTTTATTGTTATGATTATTTAAAATATGATAATAACAAATTTACATTTGTATTCTCAATTGGTATAATTATGGTATTGAAGTAATTTATTACTATAATTATATCTACATAGAATAAATAAAAGACTTTTTATTTAAAGGCTGAAGCAATAAGGTTAAATAATTTTATTAAAATAAATAATACTATCAGTCTTAATTCATTTCAATCCACTAAAATAATTAAGGCAAAGCGACTATTAATGTTCATATTGATACTACTTCTTAAAATATTTATTATAAAAAGTAGTATTGTATCTATTGATTTTCAACTGAAAATATAAAAAGTATGGTGTTTAATATGTTGGGGGACTTATTGAATATCATAAAAAGTAATGCAACAAAAGCAAAATCTAAATTAGTAAGGAGGTTGATTGTCTATGCCAATGGATCTTAATTTAGGTGACATAGTAGAACTAAAAAAACAACATGCTTGTGGATGTAAACAATTTGAAATAGTTAGAGTAGGTATGGATATAAAGATTAAATGCACTAACTGTAAAAGATTGATTATGTTAGATAGACAAACTTTAGAAAAAAGAATAAAGAAAATTGTAAGTAAGTAGGAAGGTTTTAGTTAAACAGTTGTAGTAACCTAATAAAATTTATATAGATGATTAGGTAATATATAGGGGGTGCTTTAACATGGCAGTTAGATTTGCAGACAGAATGAGCAAAATTGAAGGGTCAGCTATACGTGAGTTATTAAAACTTACAGCTAGACCAGAGGTAATATCTTTCGCAGGTGGGATGCCTGCTCCAGAATTATTTCCAGTGGAAGAAATGAAAAAAGTTTCTGTAGCAGTATTAGAAGAACAAGGAAGAACAGCATTACAGTATACTTCAACAGAAGGTTATCTTCCATTAAGACAAAAAATTGCAGACAGAATGAACAACACGCTTAAAACAAATGTAGGTCCAGATGATATATTAATGACTAGTGGGTCTCAACAAGGTCTTGATTTTTCAGGAAAAACATTTATAGACAAAGGTGATGTAATTTTATGCGAAAGTCCATCTTATATGGGTGCACTAAATGCAATGAAAGCTTATGAGCCAGAGTTTATTGAAATTGATACTGATAATGATGGCATGATAATGGAAGACTTAGAAAAAGTTTTGGCTTCTAATGATAAAGTTAAAATGATTTATGTAATACCAGATTTCCAAAATCCATCAGGTAGAACATGGCCATTAGAAAGACGTCTTAAATTTATGGAAATAGTAAATAAATATGAAATACCTGTGATAGAAGACAATCCATATGGGGAATTAAGATTTGATGGAGAAAGTTTACCATCTCTAAAATCACTAGATACTAAGGGATTGGTAATTTATCTTGGAACTTTCTCAAAAATATTCTGTCCAGGATATAGATTAGGATGGACTTGCGCTGCTCCAGAAATACTAGCTAAATATAATATTTGTAAGCAAGGAGCTGATTTACAAGCATCTACAATAAGTCAAATGGAAGTAAATAAATTTATGGACATTTATGACTTAGACGAGCATGTTGAAAAAATAAAAGCATGTTATGTTAAGCGTAGAGATATAATGTTACAAACTATGAAAGAAGAATTCCCAGATTGTGTTGAGTTTACACATCCACAAGGAGGACTATTCACTTGGGTCACATTCCCAAAAGGAATTAACGCTGGTGAAATGGCTAAAAAATGTTTAGAGAAAAATGTAGCATACGTTCCAGGTGAGTCATTCTATCCGAATGGTGGAGTATATAATACTTGTAGACTTAACTATTCAAATATGCCTGAAGAAAAAATAGTAGAAGGTATAAAGAGAATGGGAGAAGTATTAAGAGAAGAATTAGCTAAGAACGAAGAAAAAGAGTTAGCTACAAATAAATAATTTGTATAAAACTTAGAAAATGGGTTAATACTAAAAAATGGGCAAAGGTTTTCTTTGTCCGTTTTTAATTTAAAATGGATAGCTATTAAGCTATCCATTTGGGAGATTGGGATGAAATATATTTAAGTTATGGGGGCTATATATACTTGTATTATTTATCAGAAGCAATAAAAATATACATAAATTGAATAAAATAAATAAAATTTTTAAATATTAAATAAATATAAAACTATTATTAAATTATACAAAGTAAAATTAGATATAAATAGTTTGACAGAGCTTATTAGAAGTGATAAAATACATAAGTATGAGAATTTATTCTCATTTCTCTGCTCTGCAAAAGTGGAGCCGTTAAGTCCAAAGGGAGGTGAAATTTAATGAAAAATTATGAATTAGTTTACGTTGTAAGACCAAACGCTGAAGACGAAGTTAAAGAAGCAGTAATGAACAAAGTTCAAGAAGTAATCTCAGCTAATGGCGAAGTTGAAAAAGTTGACACTTGGGGAAACAAGAAATTAGCTTACCCAATAGCTAAGTTCACAGAAGGTTTCTACGTGTTAGTAAACTTCAAAGCTTCTGCTGATCTTCCAAAAGAATTAGACAGAAACTTAAAAATAAACGAAAACGTAATAAGACATATGATAGTTTGTGCTTAATTAGCATTTAACTAGTTTTATTATGAATAGGATGGTGCTTTTATGAACCATGTAGTATTAGTTGGTAGATTAACTAAGGATCCAGAATTAAGATATATACCTGGAAGTGGAACACCTGTTGCTAACTTTACAATAGCTATAGATAGAAACTATACTAAAAAAGATGGAACTAAAGAAACAGACTTTATTCCTGTTGAAGTGATGGGAAAAGCAGCCGACTTTTGTGCAAATTATATCTCAAAAGGTAGATTAGTTGCAGTTCAAGGAACTTTAAGAGTTGATAGATATCAAACACAATCTGGAGAAAATAGAACTTTTACTAAAGTAAGTGCTAATTCAGTACAAGCTTTAGAGAGCAATAAAAATAGATCTGAAAACCCATATGGGGAAGGTCATCAAGGTTCGCAACCGACTTTCGAACCTAACTTTGAGACGCCACAAGGATTAGATCCAAATGGTTTCCAAGCAATAGATGATGACGAAATACCATTTTAGAAAAGGAGGGGACTCTAAATGATAAACAAGAAAAGACGTAAAAAAAGAAAAGTTTGTCAATTCTGTGCTTCTAAAGACGCTAGAATAGACTACAAAAACACTCAAAGATTACAAAAATATGTAACTGAAAGAGGTAAAATATTACCAAGAAGAATATCAGGAACATGTGCTAAACATCAAAGAGAATTAACAGTAGCAATAAAGAGAGCTAGAAACATAGCGCTTTTACCATATACATTAGACTAGTAAAGATGCCTTCCATTGATTCATCAATGGTGGGCTTTTTTATTAGTTCTACGGAAATAAGAAAGATAGTTTTAAAGATTTTGGAAAGGTCATAGAACTAAAAGGTTAAATTATTACTTGGGAAATTATAGATATAAATAATTTAGTATTATTATTATGAAAAGGAAGGTAGAAGCCCTCCTTTTTTCATTGTATGTTACCTTGCAAATTATGATATAATGTTTATATATTGAGGAGGGGAAGATTGTGCGAATAGAAAAAGGTTCTGATATTACAAAAAATGTAAAAATAATAGAATGGATAAAAAATGAAATACTAATGAGTATAAGTAATCTGTTCAATCTAATATTCAAGGGCGTAAAACCTATTGACGATGGACTTCAAAATGCAATAGCTAATATAATTATGTTGTCTTATCTTTTAGGCAAAAGATTAGGCGTTAGTTTTGATGAAATAGATCATAAAATAAAAGAAAAAGCAAAAGAAGGAATAAAGGAAGAGCATAGTATAGAAACCTGGTTTGGAGATTTGTCAAAATTAGAAAAACATATGGACAATAGGGAGTGATATAAGTTGAGTAAAGATTTAAGACTATCAAAGGTATTACTGATAGTCATTTTAGCTATAATATTAATAGTGATAAGCTTAAATGTACCTCAATTAAGTTTAATATTATTATTAATACCAATACCTTTTGCATTAATTGGAACGTTATCAAATATTAAAAATAATATAATATCACTAATAATCACACTGTTGGCTTTAATATTTTTAAGTAAACCTATATATGTAGTTGATATATTTATAAACAGTATTGCTCCTGGAACAATTATAGGTATTATAGCTAAAAACGTTTTAAGTAAACAAGATAGTAATAAATATGAACCAATTTTTATAGGTTCTATAGTATTTATGATTTCTATAGTAGTACATTATATTATATCAAAATATGCTTTTGGAGTTGATATATTGGATGAGATGATTCAAGTATTCAATGAAAGTATAGAAGCGCAAAAAAGTTTGTTACAATCTGTAAGTAACATCGAATTGTTAAGTACAGAAAATATTATAGATACATTTAGAAATATAATACCGACTATATTATTTTTTAAGGGTATAATTTCATCAATAATTATATATTTTGTTGAAATATATGCTCTTAAAAAAATGAGATTTGGAGATTTAGGCGAAATAAGATTTAGAAATTTTTATTTGCCGGGAAATGCTATAGTTATTTCGTTTATATTATACTTATTAATGTTAGGCTTGTCTTATATAGAAACACCATTATATACAGATGCAATATTTTTGAATTTACAGATGGTATTTAATTTTATGTTTATAATACAAGGGATATCTGTATCCATTTATTTCATAAAAAAATGGTTAAGAAATGGCATAGATAAAAAAGTATTTATTGGTGCAGTGTGCGTAGGTATATTTGGAATGACAGGAATTTCTTTTATAGGTATGATAGATAGTATATTAGATCTTAGAAATGTGAGAGCTTATAAATCTATATAGGAGGATAGGAATGAGGAATAAACCAAGTTTTAAAATAAATATGCCAGAAATAAATATATATATATTAATTATTGGAATAACAAGTTTAATCCTACTTTTCTATAATTTGTATATAGGATGTTTGTTTTTCTTTGGATTTATTTATATAGTATTTCACAATTGGAGAATTGCTAATTTTAGAAAAAAAGAGTGGAATAGATACATTGAGAATTTGTCTTTAGATATAGATGAAACAACAAAAAAGGCTATAATGAATCTACCTATACCTCTTTGCATTCTCGAATTTGATGGAAATATATCATGGTACAACAAGAAGTTTTATGACATTACACAGTCACCAGATTTGCTTGGCGAAAATATAGACAATATAGTTAAAAATATTAATTTAAGAAAAGTATTAAATGAAAATAAAGAGATGTATACTGAGGTAAGCTACAAAGATAGAGAGTATACAGTTGTTTATAATGTTATAAAAAATGAAAAAGATGATCAAGTGAAATATTTAATGATGCTTTATTGGATAGATAAAACACAATATTTAACTCTTTCTCAGAAATATGAGGAAGAAAAAAATATCATAATGCTAATTCAGGTAGATGGATACGATGAAGTATTGAAGAGTGCTAATGAGGAGAAAAGATCTTTAATTTCTGTAGAATTAGAGAGAATACTATCTAGCTTGGAAACATCTTTACAAGCAGCAGTAAAAAGAACATCAAAGGATAAATACATAGTGATAACTAATCAAAAAGGTTTATCTAAACTACAAGAAAATAAATTTACCATATTAGATACAATAAGAGACATTGATTATGGAAATACACTTCCTGTAACCATAAGTATAGGTGTTGGAAGAAATGGAGACTCCATTTATGAAAATATTAAACTTGCTACTGGAGCTTTGGACTTGGCCTTAGGTAGAGGTGGAGATCAAGCTATTGTAAAAACAAAAGATAAGTTTGAGTTTTATGGTGGAAAATCTAAAGCCGTTGAAAAGACAACAAAAGTTAAATCTAGGCTAATAGGTCATGCATTAAAAGAGATAGTATCTCAAAGTAAAACTATATATATAATGGGTCACAAATATCCTGATTTAGATGCTATGGGAGCAGCAGTGGGTATATATGATATATGTAAATCTTTGAAAAAAGAAACATATATAGTACTGGACTCGGTTAATGAATCTATAGATGAGTTTATAAGTAGATTGAACAAATGTGAGTATTATAAGGATTTATTTATAAGTAAAGAAGATGCAATAAAAAATTGCACTAGAGATACGTTGGTAGTTGTAGTTGATACTCATAGACCTAGTTATACGGAATGTGAAGAATTACTAGGAATCAGTAAAAAAATAGCTGTAATAGATCACCATAGAAAAGGTGTAGAATCTATTCAAGATACTGTTTTATCATTCCATGAGATCTATGTATCATCTACTTGCGAAATGGTAACAGAAGTTGTTCAATATTTAGAGGATGATGTTAAAATAAATAAACTTACAGCAGAAGGACTTCTTGCAGGAATAAGTTTAGATACAAAATTCTTTGCATTTAAAACAGGAGTAAGAACTTTTGAGGCAGCTTCTTATTTAAAGAAGGCAGGAGCAGATACTACAGAAGTTAAGAAACTATTTAGATCAAATGTGGAAGATTTTAAAACAAAGGCAGAAATTATAAGTAATACTCGTATTATTAATAATAGAATATGTATATCTTATTCAAAAATACAGTCTGAAAATATTAATGTGGTTATTGCTCAGGCGGCAGATGAATTATTGACAGTAAAAAAAATAGAGGCATCATTTGTACTTGGTGAAAAGGATGGAACTGTATTCATAAGTGCAAGGTCATTAGGAAAAATAAATGTACATGTTTTAATGGAAAAGCTAGGCGGAGGTGGACATATAGATATAGCTGGTGCTCAACTAGAAGGAGTATCTATTACAGAAGCCCATATGAAAGTACATGAAATAATTGAACAATACTTAAGGGAGGAAGACTAAATGAAAGTAATATTATTAAAAGATGTTAAAGGAACAGGAAAAAAGGGAGAAGTTAAAGAAGTAAGTGATGGATATGCAAAAAACTTTTTATTGCCTAAAAAAATGGCAGTAGTTGCTGACAATACAAATGTAAAAGAGTTAAATGAAAAAAATAAATCAAAAGAATTAAAAGCTCAAAAGGAATATGAAGATGCGCTTGAATTAGGAAAGAAAATGGAAGACATGGCTGTAACTATATATTCTAAAGCTGGAGATGGTGGAAGATTATTTGGATCAATAACTTCTAAAGATGTAGCAGAACAATTAAAGAAACAACATAATATAGAAGTGGATAAGAGAAAGATTTCACTTGATGAGCCAATTAGAGTGTTAGGTTCAAGATTTGTTGAAATAAAAATACATCAAAAAGTTACTACGAAGATAAGAGTAGACGTTAAAGAAAAACAATAAGCACTAGGTTGAGGTGATAATAATGGAGGATATAAGTAGAATTCCTCCACATAGTGTGGAATCAGAACAATCAATATTAGGTTCTATTATCCTTGATAAAGACGCAATTATAACTGTGGCAGAAACCATAAATCCTGGTGATTTTTATAAAGAAGCTCACAAGATAATATATGAGTCTATGTTAAAGTTAAATAGTAATAATGAACCAATAGATTTGATAACATTAATAGAGGAATTAAGAAAAGAAGGTCATCTAGATAACGTAGGAGGTATTAGTTATCTAACAAGTCTTTCAACAATAGTTCCAACGACATCAAATGTAAAGTATTACGCCAACATAGTGAAAGAAAAATCTGTCATGAGACAGCTTATAAAAGCGTCTAATGAGATTATAAACTTAGGATATGATGCTTCTACAGATGTTCAGGAAATATTAGATAAGGCAGAAAAAAATATATTTAATATATCTCAAGAAAAAAACAGTGATGACATCCAACCAATAAATTTAGTACTACAAGATACCTTTGATATGATTGAAAGGTTGTGTACAGATAAAAGTGATGTTACAGGAATAACTACTGGATTTACAGACTTAAATAAAAAAATAAATGGACTGCAAAGGACTGACTTAATTCTACTAGCGGCAAGACCTGCCATGGGAAAAACAGCATTTTCATTGAACCTTGTTCAAAATGCTGCATTAAAAGGTGATGCATCTGTAGCAGTATTTAGTTTAGAAATGTCTAAGGAACAGCTTGTTCAACGTATGTTATCTGCACAATCTAATGTGGAGTTAAGTAAAATAAAAACAGGTTCTCTTGGAGAATCAGATTGGCCAAGAATAATAGATGGCATGGCAGTATTATCAGAAGCTAATATTTTCATAGATGATACTCCTGGTATAAAAATATCAGAAATAAGATCAAAATGCAGAAGATTAAAAATAGAAAAGGGATTAGATTTAATTTTAATAGACTACCTTCAATTAATGGAGGGAGAGGGTAAAAATGAAAACAGGCAGCAAGAAATAGCTAAGATTTCTAGATCTTTAAAAATACTAGCTAAAGAATTAGATTGTCCTGTAGTTGCTCTTTCGCAGCTATCTCGTTCTCCAGAACTTAGAAAAGACCATAGACCTATATTATCAGATTTAAGAGAGTCTGGGTCTATAGAGCAGGATGCAGATATAGTTATGTTCTTATACAGAGATGAATATTATCATGACGATTCTGAAAAGAAAAATATAGGTGAAGTTATAATCGCAAAAAATAGACATGGTGAAACAGGTAATGTAGAATTAGTATGGTTTGGCCAAGTACAAAAATTTGCTGACAAAGTTAGAGAAATATAAACATATATCCACAGAACAATCTTTCTATATTTGAGAAAAATGTGGATAATTATGAAAAAATAGTATTAAATAAAGGCTATACAATAAAATGTTATACACAATATCCACAAATAGTATGTGGATAAATGTGTATAACTAAATAAATATGTGTAAAATTTAATGAAAGAGTTGTTTACAAGATAGGAATATCTTTTAAACAACTCATATTTATGTCAAAAAATAAGTCAATATGGAGAATAATAAAATGAAAATTGAAATGTTTTTTGTATATCCACATATGGGAATTGTTAATAAAGAAAGTAATTTGTTCAGGATTGTGGATTTTAATTTAAAAGAAACCTTAGTAATTTATTTAATGAAAGAAAAAAATCAATATAATATATATATGATAAATACAATGACAGGATCTATAGAAAAAATCTTTACGGGTAAGGATTTAGATGAAGCTGAGAAATTTAATGATATATTTATTAAAAAAAGGGATAATATTATTAACGGAAAAAGCTTAGAAGAAATAGAAAGATACATATTAAAAGTAATTAAAAATTAAAAAAGTTGAAACTAAGACGAATATTTGTTAAAATATATAACGTAAGTGTTCGATAATAAGTTGAAAATAAATTATATATTAAATATTATGAAATTTAGTATATAGATAATAGAGGTGAAATAAATGAAAACAGTAGCAGTTGTTGGTTCTCAATGGGGCGATGAGGGAAAAGGAAAAGTTATTGATTTTCTTGCTACTCAAGCTGATGTAGTAATAAGAGGACAAGGTGGAAACAATGCAGGTCATACATTAGTAGTAGATGGAAAGAAATTTGCATTAAGATTAATACCATCAGGAATATTAAACCCAAACACTATTAACGTAATAGGAAATGGTATAGTATTCGATCCAAAAGGTTTTTTTGAAGAAATAGAAATGCTTGAAAGTAATGGAATAAATACTAAAAATATTAAAATAAGTGATAGAGCTCACATAGTATTTCCTTATCATAAGGAATTAGATGGATTAGCAGAAGAAGCAAGAGGAGATAACAAAATAGGAACAACTAAAAAAGGTATCGGTCCTTGTTATATGGATAAAACAGAAAGATCTGGAATAAGGGTTTGCGACTTAATGAATAAAGAAGTTTTTGCTAAAAAATTAAAACTTCAAATAGAAGCAAAGAACAAGATAGTTACAGGTGTATATGAAAAAGAAGCTATGTTTGATTTTGATGAAGTATATAATGAATTTATGGTATATGCAGAAAAAATGAGACCATTTGTGGATGATACAACTGTAATAGTTTATGATGCAATAAAAGCTAATAAAAAAGTATTATTTGAAGGTGCTCAAGGTACATTACTTGATTTAGATCTTGGAACATACCCATTTGTCACATCTTCACATCCTATATCAGGAGGATTTGCAGTAGGTGCTGGTGTAGGTCCAAACATGATAAAGGACGTTGTTGGTATAGTAAAAGCTTATACAACAAGAGTTGGAGAAGGTCCTTTTGTAACTGAATTACATGATGAAACTGGTGATAGAATAAGAACTCAAGGGCATGAATTTGGAACAGTTACAGGAAGAGCTAGAAGATGTGGTTGGTTCGATGCTGTTATAGTAAAATATGCAGCTAGAGTAAACGGATTAACTAGTATATCATTCATGTTATTAGACGTATTAACAGGATTTGATAAAATTAAAATATGTACTGCTTACAAAATGGGAGATGAAATAATAAATAATTTCCCAGCTTCATTAGAAGACTTAGCAAAATGTGAGCCAGTATACGAAGAATTAGATGGATGGCATGAAGATATAACAAAGGTTGAAAACTTCGATGACCTTCCAGAGAATGCTAAGAAGTATGTAGCTAGAATAGAAGAATTAATAAATGTTAATATAGATTTAGTATCTGTTGGGCCAAACAGAACTCAAACAATAATAAGAAAAAATATATTTGCATAGAGTTTCACATGAAACAAAAAGGAGAAAACTATCAAAAGTTTTCTCCTTTTATTTATTTAAATTAGATATTTTATTTTGCCATCTTAAATCATCACCAACAAATTTAATCATTTTGAATTTATCAAAAATACGTGAAAAAATTCTTTGAGAATAAAGTTCACCAAGTTGAGCAGGATTAAGATTAGTAGAAATAATAGTTTTTTTACCATTTAATAAACGAGTATTTAGAATTATAAATAACTCACTAATAGTAAATGAATTAGTAAGCTCTGTACCCAGATCGTCTATTATTAGAAGATCACACTCAAATAAATTTTCGTAATCATCTCTTGATAAATGATGATCAGAATTTCTAAACTTATATTCTTCTATGATTTCAAACATTTTAAAGGCAGTCTGATATATTACTAAATATCCTTTATCAAGAAGTTCCTTGGCAATATAGCTAGACATAAATGTTTTGCCAAGTCCTGTATCTCCATAAAACAATAAGTTTTTATCGTTATCTCTGTCAAAATCATAAATAAACTCATCACAATCAGATAAAATTAGTTGCATGTTTTGTCTAGGAGAAACACCAGTGCTTGAATCAATTTCTTCTGAAAAAATACTGTCGTCATATGTACACTGATTTTGTTTATCTAACATTCTAGATAAATTGGACATTTTATAAGATTCATTAATGATTGCTTGCTTTAAACAATTGCATTTTTTACCGTTTGTAAGAAATCCTCTATCTTTACACATATTACATTCATATTGAATATCAAGATAGCCATTAGGAACATTCCAACTATCTAATAAAGCTTGTTTTTCACTAGTTAAAGCTTGGATTTTTTCCTTGGCCTCTAATGTAAGAGCTTCCTTATTTGATGGATTTTTAAGAACAAGTTTCATCATTTCTAATCCAACTTTACTAATTTCACCTTCTATTTCTTTTACCTTAGGAATTTGTTTGTAAACATCATTTTTTCTTTGTTCTAGTAGCCTATCTGCTTTATCTCTTTTTCTTTCGTAACTAGTAAGAATATCTCTTAATTTTGATTCCTGCATTTAACCACCTACCTACTAAAATTTACCCTTTTGGCTTTCTTTTAGAAGTTTCTCTAATTCCTCAGGGCTGTAGTTTCTAAATGTTTCATTGATATTATGGAATCGTGTTTTAACTTTAGGAATAGAGTTATTACTTGAAGGTGTATTTTTTCGATGTTGTTTTTTTTGATTAAATTCTTCTTCTAATTTTTCTATATCACCTAAAGTTTTAACATTATTCTTTTTATATCTTTCAATTATACCATTTATATAAGATATAGAAGGATTAGATGTATTTTTGGACTTGCTACAAGCTTCTAATATAACTTCTATATCCATATTGTACTTATCAATCCATGTATCCATGATTCTTTTTTCCTCTGATCCAGGATTTCTATTAAACCCAAGAGACTTAAAAATAAGTTTATGAATATCATAACGCTTCTTATCTTCGATTACATTATTTTCAATATCTTCAATAGTATAAAGACCTAAGTCGTACCAGTTTCTAAGTATACCTTCAATATAATTAAGATTTTTAGGAGTACCATTATTATTTTGCTTTGAAGTTTCATAAGCATAAACAATAACATCAGGATTAACATTAAATTTTTCTCTAATGTCTAGTATTCTTAATTTTTCTGAAGGATCAAGAAATCTCCCTATTATACGGTTTATACTATTAAACATTTTAGTTATGCTTGGATTTTGTCCAGCAGAAACTATTCTATCACTATTAGATTTAATAGAAGGTGTATTAGTTTGGAGATTTTCAACATAGAGTCTTTTTAAATCTAAAAATTCAATTGAATAATCAAAAGCATCTGGGCTATCGTTTTTATGCATTTTCACTATGTTTTGCTTTTCCCAGAATTTCCATGCATTAATAACATCTGATAACGGAACTTCTAAAATTCTAGCAATAGAGCTGTTATCAAATTTAGGATCTGGAATTGAAGAACACACTTGTCTATACGCCAAAAGATATACCTTTGTGTATAATCCATCGCCCATAGGCATATATATATCTATGAAGATATTTGGAATGGTTGTCTCACCAAAATCTATATCATTTTCTTCTTTATAAAAAAACATATAATCACCTCAGCTTCAATTATAACATAAAAGCTATTACAAATTTATATTGGAAGTTTTAAAAAAAAATATTCACTAAAAAGGAGGTATAAATTGGTTATTAAATTCGATAAAAAGAGAAGGAGATTATTTGTTATAATCTTAGCTCTTCTAATCATTATAGGGGGAAGTATACGTACATTTATACTTACTAATCAAAGAGAAACTTTTACACTTAAAGATGAAAAAAATAAAAACGAATATACCATAGATGTAATATATGATGATGAAACTAATCGTATTTTATGCAACGAAAGTTTAGTTTATATAAATAATACGAAAACTACATTAGATAAAATTTACCTACATATTTATCCAAATGCTTTTTGCCAAGAAAAATCAGTTCCTTTTGAAGACTCAGAAATGAGCAGAGCTTATCCAAATGGATTTAATGAAGGATATATAGATCTTAAAAATGTATTAAGTAATAAGGAAAGATTAAAGCATGAAGTAACAGGAGATAAAAATGATATTCTAGAAATTAAATTGGATAAATTATTAAAAACTGGTGAAGCAGTAAAAGTAGATTTAAAATATAATGTAAAATTACCTAACTGTCTTGGAAGATTTGGTTATGGTGACAATACAGTAAATGTAACAAATTGGTTTCCTATAGCATGTGTTTATGATGATAAAGGATGGAATCTAAAAAGCTATGAAACTGTAGGAGATCCATTTTATAGCGACACTAGTAACTTTAAAGTGAAAATATTAGCCCCATCGAAATATAAGTTAGCAACTACAGGCAAGGTAACAGAAAAGAAAACAGATAATGAGAAAATACTATACACCATAGATGGTAAGATGGTTAGAGATTTTGCTTTTATTTTAAGTGATAAATTTATAGTAAATAAGGTTAATTATAAGGATATTGTAATAAATACATATAATTTAAATGAGGATATGAGTAAAGAGGCTTTAGATATATCTAAGTCATCCATAGAGATTTTTAGCAATTTATTTGGTGACTATCCATAT
This sequence comes from Terrisporobacter vanillatitrophus, assembly GCF_051148895.1. Taxonomy (GTDB): domain Bacteria; phylum Bacillota; class Clostridia; order Peptostreptococcales; family Peptostreptococcaceae; genus Terrisporobacter; species Terrisporobacter vanillatitrophus. The sequence continues at coordinate 3,990,694 of NZ_CP154625.1, read as the reverse complement.
GATACATATTCAGTGGTAGCCAGTGACTTCTTTATTGGAGGAATGGAATATCCTATGTTATCTATGATAGATGAAAGTCTGTATAATAATGAAAATAAATTTCTACTGGAATATGTAATAGCTCATGAAACTGCCCATCAATGGTGGTATAGCGTTATCGGAAATGATGAAATTAATGAACCTTGGTTAGATGAAGCATTGACGGAATATTCAACGATACTTTATTTTGAACAAAAATATGGAAAAGAAACAGGAGATAAATTAATAAAAACTATGGAAGTCCAAACAAGAAACTATAAAACAACTGATATATTCAAGGCTACAACCGAGTATAAAGATTCATCAGAATATAGTTTAAGTGTTTATACAAAAGGAGCAGTAGTTTTCAATGAAATAAGGAAAGAAGTTGGAGATGAAGTATTTTTTAATACTTTAAAAGAATACTATAGTACATATAAATTTAAAAATGTAAATGGACCTCAATTTGTTGATCTTTGGAAGAGTAAAGGTGTGGATATTGAAAAAATTATAAAGGAATGTAAATAAAATTTTTGCCAGAGCATTGAAAAATAATTTAATGCTCTGTTTTTTTGGTATAATATAATTTATGAGAAAAAGAGAAAAGAGGTGCACCATGTTTAAGTATTGTTCTATAGGAAGTGGAAGTAGTGGAAATTGTCACTTTGTTAGTTACAAGGATACTAATATATTAATAGATGCAGGCCTTAGTGGTAAAAGAATAATGACAGGTTTAAATGAGATAGATGCTGATATAGAAAAAATAAAGGGCATATTTATAACACATGAGCATTCTGACCATATAAAAGGTGCAGGAATATTATCTAGAAAATTGGACATACCTATTTTTGCAAATGTAAAAACATGGTGTGCCATGAAAGATAAATTAGGAAATATAAAAGAAGACAATATGAAAGTATTTGAAAATGATAAAACATACAGTATAGGAGATTTAGGAATTAAGCCCTTTTCTATACCACACGATTCAAGTGATGCTGTAGGATATAATTTATTTTCAGAACAAGAAAAAATGTCAATTGCTACGGATATAGGATGTGTAACAGATAACATTAGACAAAATCTATATGACTCAAAACTTGTAGTATTAGAGTCTAATTATGATCCAAATATGTTAATGATGGGAAGCTATACTTATAGTTTAAAAAGAAGGGTAATGTCTGACTGTGGACATCTATCAAACGAAGAAGCAGCTAAGTTCTGTGTAGATTTAATTAATAATAATGCTCAATCTATATTATTAGCTCATTTAAGCAAGGAAAATAATTTTCCGGACTTGGCCTTTGCTACATCTAAGAATGTGCTAGCTAATAATGACATGATAATAGGACAAGATTTAAACTTAGAAGTTTTATCAAGAGATAAAGTTTCAAAGGTTTTTGAACTGTAAATCTTGAGCCACTGTGTTGGAACATCACTTCATATAACTGAAGATAAAGTTAATAAGAGGAGAAAAATATGCGTATCAGTATAGTTTGTGTAGGAAAAATAAAAGAAAAGTATTTAAAATTAGGAATAGATGAATTTTCAAAAAGATTATCTAAATATTGCAAGCTAGAAGTAATAGAATTAGATGATGAAAAAGCTCCTGAAAATTTAAGCGATAAAGAAATGCTTATGATTAAGGATAAAGAAGGAAAGAAGATACTAAGTAAAATCAAGGATAACGCTCATGTTATAGCACTTGCTATAGATGGAAAAAACTTATCATCTGAGGAATTGGCAAATACAATTGATAATTTAGGTGTTAGAGGAACTAGTCATATAGTATTTGTTATAGGTGGATCTTTAGGGCTTTCTGATGAGGTTTTAATAAGAGCTAATTATAAGTTGTCTTTCTCTAAGATGACCTTCCCTCATCAACTTATGAGACTAATATTATTGGAACAAATTTATAGAGCTTATAGAATAAATAATAGTGAACCGTATCACAAGTAAATGATACGGTTTTAGAAAAAATACCAACATTAATAGATGGGATTTGTATATTAAATAAATAATAAAAATAATCTTAATATATCAATTTAAATGGCTAAGGCTATTTTGCGATTATTATAATCTTGAAAACAAGTTTTATAATCAGAATAAATTAAGAGTAAAATTTATCTTGTGATATAATAAAGCATTATTCATTTAGGATTTAATAATTTTATATATATTTCATTTTTTCAGATTTTGGAGGAAATTTTCAATCTAAAATACATAATTTAATAATAGATAAGATTGATTATAAAAGAAATGGTAAAATAATAGATATAGGTGATGATAGTGCTTTACTTATAACTAAAATAGCAAAATAATTGTGAAAAACATCTCTGTAGGAATTGATTTTATAAAAATAAGTGCATCTAAGTTACTATTTGATGAATATGAGTTTGATGTAATGTATATATGACAAATAACAAATGTTCTAGGTTAAAGTATTGTATGTTTTAAATTTAATATTTTAGTAACTTAACTTTTTTTTAGTAAGTATGCTAGAATGTATGAAGGTGGTGATTGGATATGGAAAAATATCATATGTGTCCAAAGTTTGAAAATGCTTTTGAATTATTAGGGAAGAGATGGACTGGCCTAATTATAAGAACATTACTGAGCGGACGAAAGCGATTTTCTGATATATCAGATGCAATTCCAAATATGAGTGCTCGTATGCTAACAGAAAGATTTAAAGAATTAGAAAGTGAAGGAATTGTTGTTAGAAAAGTTTATCCAGAAATACCTGTACGTATAGAATATGAACTTACAGAAAAAGGACAAGAACTTAAAATTGTTATGGATGAAATTCAAAAGTGGGCGGAAAGATGGACTTAAATAAATTAAAAATAAATAAAAAGGATCTCCTATTGATTTTAGGAGATTTTTTTTATTTATTTTTAAAAAATATTGACTAATTGTATTTAATATGTAATAATGATTTTAAAGTTAGTTACTTTTAATAACTAACTAAACAATTTAAATTTAATAAAAATATGTAAGTCAATGAATTATTTTTAGTGAAGCATATATGAATAGTTTAAATTAAGAGTACAAACTATATTAAAAAGGATTGTTATAAAATGTTAAGAAAAATAGATAGTAAAAATATGGGAAGTAGTTATCTTGGTTGGTTAAGAAGTAAGTTTCATTTTTCATTTGCAGAATATTATAACCCAAATAATATGAATTTTGGAGTTTTAAGAGTTATAAATGATGACTTAGTTAAACCTAATACTGGATTTGAAATTCATCCTCATAAAAATATGGAAATAATATCATATGTTGTTAATGGTGAATTAACTCATGGAGATAGTATGGGTAACAAAAATACTATTAGTCGTGGCCATGTTCAATACATGAGTGCAGGAACAGGAGTTTATCATAGTGAACATAACCTTGGAAAAGATCCATTAAGATTTCTACAAATATGGATTTTACCTGATAAACAAGATTATAAACCTAACTATGGAGATTATAAGTTTAATTGGAATGATAGACAAAATAAATGGCTTCATATTGTTTCAGGCAAAGATGGAAGTACACCAATAAAAATAAATCAGGATATAAATATTTATTCTTTAGAGCTTGAAGAAGGAAAAGATATTGATTTTAGAGTTAATAAAGGGAGACAAGCTTACCTAGTTCAAATAGAAGGTAATTCATTAATTAATAAAATTGAATTAAATGAAAGAGATGGAATGGAAATAGTTGAAGAAGATATTTTAATTAAGGCAAAAAAAACTTCTCATATTTTAATTTTAGAAATGAATAATCAAGATTAATGGTATTTAAATTATATTAAGAGTAAATTAAGGAAGTTTAAGTAATTATAAATTTTTTTATATGAATATCACTAATTAGTTATATAAAGGTGAAAACTATTCTAATAAAAATAAATTGCAATATACAAAATAAAAAATAGAAGAGAGGTATATAAAATGGCACAAGGAAAAATAGTATGCGGATGTTATAAAGTAACAGAGGAAGAAGTAATAAAAGCAATAAAAAATGGAGCAGATACAGTAGAAAAAATAGGAAAAGTTACAAAAGCAGGAACAGGGTGTGGAAACTGTAAGGGTGGATTACAACAAATATTAGATAGTAACAAGCCACAAGATAAAAATTTTTTAGATAAAATAAAATCTTTATTTAAGAAATAGATAAATTATTGATATCAAGAAGCCTAAATTGTTTCATAAAAGACTTTCTTTAAAGGTATAATGGAGAACCGTATCATAAATAAGTGATACGGTTTTTGTATTAATATCGATAATTATATTTATATAATCAGTCTTATCTTTAATAAAATCACAAAAGAGTAGAGTCAATAAAAATTAAAAAATAAAGGGTAGTGGTAAAATTTCAAGATTATTTTCTAGTAGTAGAGGTTTGCAAAATAAAAGGAATTGCAATAAAAGCATTAAGATATTATCATAAAATGGGTATTTTTATTTCAAAATATATTGATCAAGACTCAGTTAATAGAATTATAGGGTTTGGTTTATTTAATGATATTTTGGATACTAAGACTTATAGTTCTCAAATTCAGATTTTTTTAGATAATTATAATTAACTTAAAACGTAAATTCTACGTAAGAAAAAATAGCATTAACCGTAAAAATGGTTAATGCTATATATATATAAGTTATTATTTTTTGAATATACCAAATGGTTTACCAACTGGTAAGAAAGTTCTTCCAAAGTGAGTATTTAAAACAGCTGCACCAGAACCATAGAATGATACTATTGCTATTAATAATTCAGAATAAGCAGCTAACATATGAGTAGTATGTTCCATTATCCCGAATGAGCTTAAAGATAACCCTAGGAATAAGAAATCTATAAGAATAAATATAGTAAATAATACTTTGTGAGTTTCCATAGCACCTATAGTCATAAATAATGTGAATATTAAATATCCTAAGTAAGCAAATCCTAATTGTTTTGTATCACAAGCAGCTGCTAATTCAGAACCAAATACTCCGTTTTGTATTAACCAAGTAAATCCAACTGCATACCAAAACATTGCATAAGCACCGAATGCAGTAGCACCGAATGTATTGTTATGTTTGAAGTCATTTATGCATGCAAATAATTGAGCTGTAGCTCCTAAGAATATAGCCCATGGTAAAACTAAAGATACTCCTGAAGTTAATCCTAATTTTTGAGATGAAGCTACTAATGTTATTATTGCTAATCCAAAAAGTCCTAATGCTGAAGGGTCAGCAGTTACAACTTTAACTTTTGTTTCGTTTGTCATTGTGAAACCTCCTAATAAAAATTCGTATCAATGTATTTTGTATACACACTAATCTATAATACCAAAAATTTTGCGTAAGGTATATAAAAAAATTAAAAAAGTTAATAATTAGTGTAACTTAGATATATCAATGCTTAGGATATCGTATTCACAGTATGGAAATGATAAAAATATTAAATAGGTAATGCAACCTCTGAATTAATAGTATCTTATGCATATAATAGATTTGTAGTAGATTTATTTGGTTGAAGAACATTTATATCTTTATTAGGTGTAATTATAAAGTTCCATCAGAAGGGTTAAATTATTATAATTGCGATGGAATAAAAAATATAGGATATTATGTTATGAATTATGCGTAAAAAATAAATGACATGAAATTATCCTCCGAGTAAAGAAAAATTAATAGTGGAAGTAATTAATGCTCATATCTATAATTTAGCAATATCTCAAGGGTTAGAAGCTAAGTTATAGATAATTAGGTAATAGACATTTTAAAGCGTTTTTATATATACTCAAAACCCTTAAAAAGGCTATATCAAAAGTGATATAGCCTTTTTTATTTACAACTATTTAATTTTTTCTTTATCCCAAATAAAGAAGTTATCTGCATTATTTAGAGCTCCAAAAATATTTTTTTTAGAGCCAGTCATATGGTCATTTAACTTAGACACAAGCTCTTTTATATTTTGTCTATTAGTCTTTCCATCAGCTGGACAAGGATTTTCTATAATTGGATAATTATAATCCTTAGCTACTTTTTTAGTCATATATTCTTCAACATAAATCATAGGTCTGATTATAGTTAAATCTTGTCTATCCATATGTGTTTTAGGAGAGAAACAACTTACTCTACCTTCGTAAAGAATAGACATTAAGAAAGTCTCTATAGCATCATCTCGGTGATGACCTAATGCAACTTTGTTGCAACCTAATTTTTTTGCAGTATCATTAAGGGCACCACGTCTTAAGTTTGCACATAATGAGCAAGGATTTTTCTCTTTTCTAATATCAAACACAATTTCTTTTATATCTGTTTGAACTTCATGATAAGGTATTGATAAATCTTTGCATAATTTGTACAAAGGAGAATTATCTACCCCTCCTGGATTTAATGTTATGGCTATTAACTCAAACTTTTCAGGTGAAAATCTTTGATAACTTTTTAATATATGAAGTAGTGCTAGACTATCTTTTCCTCCAGATAAACCAACTGCTATCTTATCATTTTCTTCTATCATGTTAAAATCCTTAATTGCTTGGCGAGTTTTGCTAAGTAATTTTTGCATGCATCTATTCCTCCTAACTATATATAAAATAAAAAAATTTTTAATTTTTATTAAAGCAACCTAAATATTATAACAAATATGAAAAGCTGTAACAATTATAATAAATTGGATATATTTATATAAAAACTATAAACTATTATAATATATAGGTAAAATGTCTAGGATAGATATGATATATAGATTAAAATAGAGTTATGTATTTAAGTGAAAATAAGGAGTTGAGATTTTGAAGGATCAAATAATAAGAAAAATTTTCAATGGGTTTATATATATTCATATACTGCATCATGGCCAAAAAGACTGGTTTTATGGAAGTTGGATGATTGAAGAATTAAAAGAACACGGATACAATGTAAGTCCAGGAACCTTGTATCCAATATTAAAATCTATGGTAGATGAGGATTATTTAATTAAGGAAGAAAAAAATGTTAATGGTAAAATAAGAAAATACTATAGAAGTACTGATAAAGGTAGAGATTTATTAAAAGAATTGAAACATAATTTAAAAGAATTAGTAGATGAAGTTTTATAAGAAGAACTAAGGTGTTGGTAATACAATATCTTAGTTTTTCTCCTTGAAAAATTAAATTAAATATGTTAATATCGAAATACGATATCGATATATGATAAAGAAGGAGAATGAGACCTTGAAAATAATAGAATTGAAAAATTTATATTATAAAGACAAAGAAAATATTATTTTGGACGGAGTTACAATAGATATAAACAAAGGTGATTGCATATCTGTTGTAGGCGAATCAGGAAGTGGAAAAAGTACATTACTAAAAATATGTGCAGACTTAATAGAAATAAAAGAAGGAAATATTAAGTTTAAAGGAAAAAATTATTCTTTTTATGAAGCAACTGATTTAAGGAAAAAAATTAGTTATTCTATCCAAATACCATATTTATTTGGTAATACAGTTTATGATAATTTAGAGTTTCCTTTTAAAATAAGAAATAAAGAAGTAGATTATGAAAAAATTATAAATTTGTTAAATAGATTTAATTTGGAAGACGATATATTAAATAAAAATATAAACTTATTATCAGGAGGAGAGAAGCAAAGAATATCTTTTATAAGAAATATAATTTTCACTCCAGAAGTATTATTGTTAGATGAAATAACATCTGCCTTAGATTCTGATAATACAAATCTTATACAAGGTTATGTAGAAGAATTAAATAAGCAAGGAGTAACTATACTATGGGTTACTCATAGCAAGAAACAAAGTGAAACTATATTTAATAAAAGAGTCACAATATCAAAGGGTAAAATTGAAAAAGTGGAGGAATTTAATTAATGAAAACAGAAGCGTTAATTTTGTCGTCAGTATTAATAATGGTTCCTATTATAATTTCATATAAAGAAAAGTTAGAATTAAATAGAGATATTATAGTCAGTATGTTAAGAGCAGTAGTTCAATTATTAGCTGTTGGATATGTATTAGACGTTATATTTGGACTAGATAAATTAATTTATACAGTTATATTAGTTTTAGTAATGATTATTAATGCATCAATTAATACAAAGAAAAAAGGATTTACTATAGAAAGTCAAGTTTTCATATCATTTGTATCTATTAGTGTGGGAACAATTATAACTTTAGGTATTTTAATTAGTTCAAAAGCTATAGGTTATACGCCAAATGAAGTAATACCAGTAGCTGGAATGATAATCAGTAATTCTATGGTTGCAATAGGATTAAGCTATAGAAATTTGATCAATAATTTCAAAAATAATTCAATAGCAGTTGAAGTTAAGTTATCTTTAGGGGCAAGCATAAAGGAAGCATCTAATGAGATAATCAGAGAGAGTATTAAAATTTCAATAATGCCTACAATTGATTCAGCTAAAACTTTAGGCATAGTATCGTTACCAGGAATGATGACAGGATTAATATTAGCAGGGGCATCTCCATTAGTTGCAGTTAAGTTTCAAATTATGGTTACATTTATGATTTTATCATCGTCATCAATATCTACCATTATAGCAACATACTTAAGTTATAAAAAATTATTCAATAAAAGAAAGCAGTTAAAGTCAATAGTAACCTAAATAGATTAGAAAATAATTGATATAATATTTAATAAGTAGAAGCAATTAAACTTAATTATATATTTAGGAGATAAGATGAAAAAAACACTATATGATTATAAAACGGAAATAGAGAAACTTCCTATTAGGGATAAATATACAAAAGAAGAATTATTAACAGAAAATTTTCTAATAGATAAAGAAAATAATATAGAAATATATTATGCTCCACATAATGAGTATATAAATCCTAAAGCAAAAATACTAATAATAGGTATAACACCAGGATTTATACAAATGAATACGGCCATAGCTGCTGCAAGAAAAGAACTAGAAAACAACAGTGATATAAAAGATATACAATATAAATGCAAAGTAGCAGGTAGATTTAGTGGAAGTTTAAGAAAAAACATTATATCAATGCTAGATCAAGTAAAATTAAATGAAGTACTAAACTTAGAAAGCTGTAGTGAACTATTTGATAGAAAAGATTATTTAATGCATACCGTGTCATTAATACCTTATCCTGTTTTTGTGAAAAAACAAAATTATACAGGACACACACCAAAGTTATTGAAAAGTGATTTTTTAATGAAATATGTCTATGAGAATTTTATAAATGAAATACGTGAGTTAGATGATTTTGAAAAAATATTATTAATACCCTTAGGAAAAGCTGTTGAAGAGGTATTATGCAAACTAAAAGATGAAAAGTTTATTAAAGAAAATCAAATTCTTATGGGATTTCCTCATCCATCAGGAGCCAATGTCAATAGATTAGTTCAATTGAAAGAAAATAAAGATAGTATGATAGATTTCATAAAAAAAACCGTATCTTAAGCTGATACGGTTTTGCTATTTATTTTATCGATATATAAATTATAAGTTAAACCTAATACTACTAAAGCACCACCAATTACTTGGTAAAAAGAAATTTCACCTGTAGATAAAGCATCTATAATTATTCCTGTGAAAATCTGACCAACAAATAATAATAAAGTTAAGTAAAAAGATGAAACCTTTGAAGATAAAAAAGATAGCATTGTAACTACAACAACGCCTAAAAGTCCGCCAGCATAAACAAACCATGGAGCATTATAAGATGAAGCTGTAAGTAATTTAAAAGTCTCACCACTAATTAATAGTAGTAAAAAAGAGCCAGAAAGGCCAAATATATAGTTAAATAATGTACTTTGATACATTCCTATTTTTTCTGATAAAACAAAGTTTACAGATCTAGATAATACATTTGAAACCCCACATAAAATTGCAAATAATATATATATCATAACTTACCTCCCTATGATAAAGTCATCACGTAAATACCAGCAACAATGATGACTAATCCTAAAATTTTCTTTTTATCAAATTCAACTATAGGCATATTAAAATAGCCAAAATGATCAATAACAAGAGACGTTACTAATTGACCTAATAAAGAAAGAGAAACAGTTAATGAAACACCAAGACCCACAAAACTAGCATTAGTAAATAAAACTGTTAAAATACCTATAAGACCGCCTGTAAACATATAAAAAGGTATACCTTTAAGATTACCTATTTTTGATTTTGTAAAAATAAGAACAAGTATAATTCCGATTAATCCCACAAAATGAATGATAATGCTAGAAGCATAATTTCCTGCAATATTGCCTACTTGACCATTTAAAGAAATCATTATGGAAAGTATAATTCCCGTAATAATTGAAATAAAATAATTCATTATAAATCCCTCCTTTTGGATAATATATAAAATAACATAAAAAGATAATAAAAATAATGACATATGTCACCTGTAAATGTAGAATTTTAATTAAGTAAAAAATAAAGGTGGAGTTTAAGTGAAAAAAATAGAAGATTCATTAATAATAGAAAATTACTATAATGAGTTAAATATGAAAAATATTTTCATAGATGACATGAAAAGTGATATGAGATTATTAAAATTTGATAAACATGAGTATTTAATAAGAGAAGATGAAGACTTAGAGTATGTGTTGTTTTTTATACAAGGTAAAGCAAAGGTGTTTAAAACATTACCTAATGGTAGGAGTTTGCTTCTTGCTTTTTATAAGCCTTTCAGAGTAATAGGAGATATAGAAATTGTAAAAAATCAAAGTGCAACAGGTACAATTCAAGCTTTAAGTACTTGTTATTGTTTGGCAATACCAATGGAAAAAGCAAGATTAAAATTAATTACAGATAGTAAGTTTTTAAAATTTACTTGCGAAAGTTTAGCTGAAAAATTAGCTGCTGTTAGTATGAATAGTTCTATTAATTTACTTTATCCATTAGAAAATAGATTGGCTAGTTATATTAATGAATCATTAGTTTGTGGAGATAATTTATATATTGATTTTGATGAAAATTTAAATAATATAGCTGAACTTTTGGGAAGTAGTTATAGGCACTTACTTAGAACATTTAATACATTATGTAAGAAAGGTGTATTAAAAAGAGAAGATGGAAAATACAAGATAATCAATAAAGCTTTGCTAAAAGACTTAGCTGGAGACTTATATCAAGATGCTAAGTTTTTATAAACATATATAGACAACCTAGATAATAGTAAATATAGAAATGTAATTAAAAATATTAAATATTTTTATGTAAAAAAAGAGGATATATATAAATGTCTTCTTTTTTTGTTAATATAAGATAGTAAATTATAAAAATTGCCACAATAAATGAAATGAATTGGTATAGTTAAAAAATATAAAAATTTATAGAATATAGTTGTAAGGTAATTCAGGAGGGGACAAATTGATAGTACTTAATAAAAGACAAATTAATATAATTGATTTTTTACAAAATAGTTCAGAATGGACAACAATTGAAAATATAGCTAAGGTTTTTGACGTTAGTGTAAGAACTATTAGAAATGATTTAGATTGTATAAAAATATTATTAAAAGATTGTGATGCAAAGCTTGAAAGAAAACCAAAGGTTGGAGTTAAGTTAATTATCAAAAAAGGAAAAAGTATAGATCATATTCTTAAGGGATATAAAAATAAATTATATTCACCAGAAGATAGAGCCTTAATGATAGCGTTAATCTTAATGATAAAAGGAAATGCTACCATAGAAGAATTATCAGAGTATATAGAAGTAAGCAAAAACACTTTAGTTAATGATTTAAAATTAGCGGAAGTAAAATTAAAAGAATTTGATATTAGTATTTCAAAAAAATCTTATCATGGAACTTTTATAGAAGAAAATAATGATGAAAAGTTAGGAGATGCCTTCTTAAAATTATATAGTATTTTATCTGAAGGACAGGATAAAGAAATTTATAAATGGCTATATAAATACAGTAATATGAATGAAGAATATATTAAAACAATTATAGAAACTGTAGAAGAAGAAAAAAACATTCAATACACTGAAGAATCATTAGAAGAATTAGAAATAATATTATTATTTACTTTATCAAGAGTATTAAATAATCAAGAAGTTGAACTAAATGTAAATACTGATGATGAAAATAGTGAATTTAAAACATTAAAAAATATTATAGAAAAAGTAATTGATAAAAAGATACATAATGACAAGATAGATTATTTACTAAAAATATTTAAAGGTGCAAAAATAGCAAAAGATTTTAATTTAAAGAAAGAAGAAAAAATAAATAAAATAACATCAGAGGTTTTAACCGAATTGTGCACAATGTTAAACATTGAAGTAGATTCAGATGCTGAATTTATTAGACAGATGCAACTTCATTTGGAAATTGCTATTTACAGGGTGGAGAACAATTTAATAATTAATAATCCTCTCTTAGAAGAAATTAAGTACAAAATGTCCTTTATATATGGAATTACTGAAGAAATACTAAGTAAAAAGAAAGATATTATAGGAGTAGAGTTTCCAGAGGCAGAAATAGCTTATATGGCCATGTACTTCGGAACAATTTTTGAGAAGTACGCAAAAGGAAACTTTAGTGCGAATGTATTAGTCGTTTGTAACGGAGGTTTAGCAACATCAAGTTTGTTAAAATCAAGAATGAATTTAATCATTCCTGAAATAAAAATACAATCAATTTGTAGATTGAAAGATGTGGATGATTACTTAAATAAAGAAATTGACTTTATAGTTTCAACTGTCCCTTTACAAATGGAAGACTATAAAGTTATACAAGTAAATCCTCTACTAGAATCAGGAGATTTACAAAAAATAAAATCTGAAATTTATAGTATATGGTATGAAAAAAACTGTAAATACTTAGCAGACAAAGTTAAAAATGAAAATGAAAGTGATTTAACTAAGATAATATTAGAAAAATATGCACAGTTTGAACAATCTATAGAAGACTGGAGAGAAGCAATAGAAATAGCAGCAAAGCCTTTAATAAATGATCAAAAGATAAAAAAGGCTTATGTAAATGATTCCATAAGAGTTATAGAAACTTTAGGAAATTATATGATGTTTATACCAGAGATAGCATTTGTACATGCTACTCCAGAAAATGTAATAGAAAATGCTGTTAGTATATTGAATTTAAAAAGTTCGATAGATTTTGGAAGCAAAAACAAATCAACAGTAAAGACCATAGTTGTCCTTGCAAATAAAGAAGAAAATAAGAACTTGATTAATTTAACTAATATATTAATTAAGGATGATAATATAAAGAAATTTAAAAATGCTAAATCCTATGAAGATTTAAAATCAATAGTTTAGCTAAGGGAGAAACAAAAATGTTAGTAAAAATATTAGACAAAGTAGATAACTACATGGATGCTATAAAAATATCATGTGATATGTTAGAAGCAGAGGGAGTAGTTGAAAGTAGATATTACGATGCAATAGTAAATAAAATAGAAGAGTTTGGGCCATATTTTTGCATAGCAGAAGATATATGTATGCCTCATGCTAGACCAGAGGATGGAGCTATTGAGGAAGGACTATGTATTATAAAATTAAATGAACCAGTAGATTTTATGGGAAAAACAGTTAGAGTATTCTTTACATTATCAGCAAAAGATAATAAGTCACATTTAGGGCTTATGAGAAAAATTGCAGATGTATGTATGAATAAAGATAAATTTAACAATTTACTAAAGGTAGAAACAGAAGAACAATTAATGGAGGTATTTTAATATGAAAAAAATAATGGCAGTTTGTGGATCAGGATTAGGATCAAGTTTTATGGTAGAAATGAATATAACAGATGTATTAAATGAATTAGGTGTAGCTGATCAATATGAAGCTAGCCATACTTCATTAGCAGATGTAACAGCAGGAGATGCAGATATATTCGTAACTGGTGCAGATTTAGCAGATAGTGCTAGTCACTTACCAGAATTAATAGTGTTAGATTCTTTATTAGATAAAGATGAATTAAAAGCTAAAATACAAGATAAAATAGGAGTTTAATTGATATACCCTTTTTTATAAATAAAAGGGTGAAAAATAATAGTTGTAAAAACGTTTTACTAAAAATTAGAATGAGGTGAAGTTAAAATGACAGGATTTTTAAAAGTGCTAGTAGATTTTATATCTGAACCAGCAGTATTAGTAGGTATTATAGTTTTAATAGGTTTGTTGCTTCAAAAGAAGCCTGTAGATACAATAATAAAATCAACTTTAAAAGCAATGGTTGGATTTGTTGTAATTAGTGCAGCAGCAGGAGTTATAGTTGGATCATTAGAACCATTTGGTGTAATGTTTGAAGAAGGATTTAAAATATCAGGTGTTATACCAAATAACGAAGCAATAGTTGCAATGGCTATAGATGAATTTGGTACATCGACAGCCTTGATAATGGCATTTGGTATGGTAGCAAACATAATAATAGCAAGATTTACTAAATTTAAATATATATTCTTAACAGGACATCATACTTTATTTATGGCTTGCATGATAGCTGTTATATTAGCATCAGGTGGAATGAGTGGAGTACAATTAATATTCACAGGCTCACTAGCTTTAGGTTTAATAATGGTATTATCACCAGCAATGTTACAACCTTTTATGAAAAAAATAACTAAAAATGATTCAGTAGCAATGGGACATTTTTCAGGAACTGGATATGCATTATCAGCATTAATAGGAAAAGTTGTTGGTAAAAATTCTAAATCAACTGAAGAAATGAAAGTTCCAAAATCTTTAAGTTTCTTAAGAGATTCAGTAGTATCAGTTTCAATAACAATGTTAATTCTTTATGTTATAGTTGCAATAGCAGCAGGACCAGAATTTGTTGAAACAAAATTATCAGGTGGAGACAACTTCTTAGTATTTGCACTAATTCAAGCATTAACATTTGCAGCAGGATTCATATTAATCCAAAATGGTGTTAGATTAGTTCTTAATGAAATAGTACCAGCATTTAAAGGTATATCAAGTAAACTAGTTCCAAATTCAAAACCAGCTCTAGATTGTCCAATAGTTTTCCCATATGCACAAAATGCAGTGTTGATAGGATTTATATTCTCATTCTTAGGAGGAGTAGTTTCAATGGCGATTATGGGTGCTTTAGGATTAATAATGATAATACCAGGTGTTGTACCTCATTTCTTCTGTGGAGCAACTGCAGCAGTATTTGGTAACTCAACTGGTGGTAGAAGAGGAGCAATAATAGGATCATTTGCAAATGGTATATTAATATCATTCTTACCAATAGCATTATTACCTGTGCTTGGTAACTTAGGATTTGCAAACTCTACATTCTCAGATGCAGACTTTGGTGTTGCAGGTATATTCTTAGGGAAAATTCAAGAATTTATAGGTGGAAATGGATTAACAGCAGTTTTAGTAGGAATATTTGCATTACTAGTTGTTATAAGTGCTATGTCTAAAAATAAAGAAGAAAATAAAGCTGAAGGAATAGCTTAATATATAAAAATTGAGGAATTTATTATTCCTCAATTTTTATACCCAAAATCAGGATAATTAAGGAGGGACGGTTAGATGAACAAAGAAAATTTATTAAAAATATCAAAAGAATTAAGACAAGATATTATTCAAATGATAAATAAGGCAGGTTCAGGACATCCAGGAGGATCTCTTTCTGTTATAGATATATTAACATATCTTTATTTTGAAAAAATGAATGTGGATGTGAAAAATCCAAAGGCAGATGATAGGGATAGATTTGTATTAAGTAAAGGCCATGCAGCGCCAGCGCTTTATGCAACACTTTCAAAAAAAGGATTTTTTGATAAAGAAGAGTTAAATAATTTAAGACAATTAGGTTCTATACTTCAAGGTCACCCAGATGCAAAAAAATGTCCAGGCGTAGACATATCAACAGGTTCCTTAGGACAAGGTATGTCAAATGCTTGCGGAATAGCTTTAGGATATAAAATGAATGAATCAGATGGAAGAGTATATGTGGCTCTTGGTGATGGGGAAATTCAAGAAGGAATAGTATGGGAAGCTATGATGGCAGCTAATAAATACAAATTAGATAATTTAGTAGCTATCATAGATAATAACAAAATTCAATTAGATGGCAGAACAAGTGAAATAATGCCAAATGATAATTTAAAAGAAAGAATAGTTAATTTTGGATGGAATGTGGTTGAATGTAATGGTCATGATTTTGAAGAGTTAGAAAAAGCATTTTACAATGCAGAGTCTACAAAAAATAAACCTACTTGTATAATAGCTAATACTGTAAAAGGTAAGGGCGTTTCTTTCATGGAAGATAATGTAGCTTGGCATGGTGCAGCACCAAATGAAAATCAAACTAAGCAAGCTATAGAGGAGATTATAGGATAGGGGGAGTTTAGATGAAAAGAGCAACTAGAGAATCGTATGGAGCTACATTAGTAGAATTAGGTAAAGAAAGAGAAGATATAGTAGTTTTAGAAGCGGATTTATCAAAAGCTACTAAATCAGAAATGTTTGCTAAAGCATATCCAGATAGATTTGTTAATGTTGGAATAGCAGAACAAAATATGATTGGAATGGCAGCAGGACTTGCTAGTACAGGTAAAGTTCCATTTACTACAACATTTGCAGTATTTGCAGCAGGAAGAGCTTTTGAAGTGATAAGAAACTCAGTATGCTATCCAAAAGCTAATGTAAAAATAGCAGCAACTCATGCAGGAATAACTGTAGGACCAGATGGAGGATCTCATCAAGCGATAGAAGATATAGCACTTATGTGTTCACTTCCTAATATGGTGGTGTTATCTCCAGCAGATGATATAGAAGCTTGTAAGTGTGTTAAAGCAGCAGCAGAAATAGACGCACCAGTTTACTTAAGATTTGGAAGAATAGCTTTAGATGATATATATACTGATGAATATGATTTCCAAATAGGTAAAGGGAATGAACTTATGGCTGGTGATGATGTTGCCATAATATCAACTGGAATAATGGTTCACAAATCATTAAAAGCAGCAAAAGAGCTTAAAGAAGAAGGCATAAATGCAAGAGTTATTAATATGGCTACAATTAAACCTATAGATGAAGAAATAATAATAAAGGCAGCAAAAGAAACAAAAGGAATAGTTACAGTTGAAGAGCACTCAATTATAGGTGGTTTAGGAGATAGAGTATCTGCTGTAGTTTGTGAAAATGCACCAACAGTAGTTAAAAAGATTGGTGTACAAGATGTATTTGGAGAATCAGGAAGTCCAGATGCTCTATTAGAAAAACATGGATTAACAGTGGAAAATATAAAAGAAACAGTAAAAAATATAGTTAGATAATTTGGGGAGAAATAGCAAATGAAATTATTCATAGATACAGCAAATATAGAAGAAATAAGAGAAATTGCAGAATTAGGTGTTATATGTGGCGTTACAACTAACCCTTCATTAATTGCAAAAGAAGGTAGAGATATAGTTTCTGCAATGAAAGAAATAACAGAAATAGTTGATGGACCAATAAGTGCAGAAGTAATTGCTCTAGAATGCAATGAAATGGTTAAAGAAGCAGAAGAATTAGTTAAAATACATGAAAACATAGTAATAAAATTACCAATGTGTAAAGAAGGATTAAAAGCAGTAAAAATATTATCTCAAAATGGAATAAAAACTAACGTAACATTAATATTTTCAGCAGTACAAGCATTAATGGCTGCAAGAGCTGGTGCAACTTATGTAAGTCCATTTGTAGGAAGATTAGATGACATAGGAACGGTAGGAATAGATTTAATTTCACAAGTAAGTGAAATATTCCAAATACACAATATACAAACAGAAATAATATCAGCAAGTATAAGACATCCAATGCATGTACATGAAAGTGCCTTAGCGGGTGCTCATATAGCGACAATACCATATAAACTATATAACCAAATGTTTAATCACCCATTAACTACAAGCGGAATAGAAAAATTCGTTAAGGATTATGAAGCAGCATTTGGAAAATAGCGTTAAGATAAAAGAGAGTGAAATAATTCCTCTCTTTTTTTTATTTAATGTAGAATACCATATAAAAAATTATAAAATAGATAAACTAATTATATATATGTATATTGTTAAGTCATAAAAATATGATACAATATGAAAGGCTATAAAGCTGCTATATAATGAAAAATTCTATTTTAAGAATTGGACATAAGAAAGAGAGGAAATAATATTATGGAAAATTATCCGAATTGCCCTAAATGTAATTCAGAATATACTTATGAAGATGGAACTTTATATGTTTGTCCAGAATGTGCTCATGAATGGCCTCAAACAGAAGAAGTTGTAGAAGAAAATGTAATAAAAGATGCAAACGGAAATATATTAAATGATGGGGATGCTGTAACAGTAATAAAAGACCTTAAAGTAAAAGGATCTTCATCTTCTATAAAAATAGGAACAAAAGTTAAAAGTATACGTTTAGTTCCTGATGCTACTGATGGACATGACATAGAATGTAAAATAGATGGTTTTGGAGCTATGAAACTAAAATCAAGCGTTGTAAAAAAAGCATAGTATAAAATAAGAACTAGAGTTAAATCTAGTTCTTATTTTATTTTCAAAAAAATAATTAAATATATATAAATAATGAAAATAGAGTCTTTTTATAAAATTAGTATTTTGGTATTATTTAAATAATAAGCTTGTAGTCTACAATAATGTATAATAAAGAGGGAGTATATAAAAGTATTGAAGGAGAGGAATATGGACAAAAAATCTCAAATTAACCAAAGATTATATACAATAGAGGATTTAGAATGCATGTTAGAGCACATACCTCATGAAGTTTGGCTGAAAGATAAAGATGGGAAATATGTTTATATAAATAAAAGGGGTGCTAATAAAATAGGTCTAGATAAAAAGGATATAATAGGAAAGTCGGATAAAGAAATTAGACCTAAAGAGTTTAGTGATAAATGTGATGATGCAGATAAAATAGTTTTAGAAGAGAAAAGAGCCTTATTTTATGAGCACGAATATTATAGTGATGAGGATGAATTTTATAGAGTATATAAATTTCCTATAACAGATGAAAATAAAAATGTAAAATTTATAAGTGGATTTTCAAATGAATACAGCTATAGTAAAAAAATTAACGAGGAATTAGAAAATTTGTTTATTAGCAATATGGAAGAGTTGGAGCATGTGGAATATACCCAATCCATATATAAGATATTAAATAATTTAGGTTCAATGATAAAAAGTACAAGCATAAGCTTATTTTTGCTGGATAAAAATTGCGATAATTTGAAGAACTATTTGAGTTGCAATAAAAATAATATATTTTGTGAAAATGTTAAAATTCCTATAGATCATAATGTATTTTCTAAATTATACAGAGATAAATTAGATATTAATGTGGGAGATGACTTAAACCTTATATTCAAGAAAAATTATATTGAAGGAAGCAAAATAGAATCCCAATCAAAACTTAAAATATTTCCTTTAAGGTGCAAAGAAGACTTTATAGGATTAATGTACGTATATTATGAAAATGATGCAAAATACACAAATGTTTATGATGAAGTTATAAATGATTTATGTATACAAATTAGTAGACTAATTATAAATATAGAATTTAAAAATAAATTAAGACATAGACTAATTAAATTTGAAGAAAGAGCTAAATATTTACAAAGTGAAAATGAAAAGTTGGAAGAAGCTATAGATGCGGAAATGATAAAAGTAAATTTTTTAGAAAATATGTCTCACGAATTTAGAACACCTATAAATATTATTTTGATGACTGCAAAACTACTAATATCATCTATGGAAGATAATGAAATAAATTTAGATAGAGAAAAGACAATTAAATACTTAAAAACATTGAGACAAAATGGATATAGAGTATTGAGACTTGTAAATAATATTTTAGATACCACAAAAATTGATAATAAATATGAAAAATTACAAATGACTAACCATAATATAGTTAATGTTATTGAAGATATAGTTTTATCTACAGCAGACTATATAAAAAACAAAAATAAAAGCATAACCTTTGATACAGAAGAGGAAGAAATAGTTTTGGCATGTAATCCTGATGCTATGGAAAAAATAATTTTAAACCTAATTTCTAATTCACTTAAATTTACAGGTGAAGATGGGCAAATTGAAATTGATATAAAAGTAAACCATGAAGAAAGTAAACTATTTGTCCATTTAAGAAATAATGGTCCATCTATATCGCAAGAAGACTCTAAAAAGATATTTAATAGATTTGTACAAGTTGATAATCACTTAAGACGTAGCAGTGAAGGTAGCGGAATCGGTTTATATTTGGTTAAGAGTTTGGTAGAAATGCATGATGGAGAAATTTGGTTAAATACAGAGGTTGAATCTGGAGTAGAATTTATTTTTTATATTCCTATAAAAACAATATATAGTGAAGAAGTAATGGTTCACTCCATAGAGGATCATTCTAAGATAGATAAGTGTAATATAGAGTTTTCAGATGTATACTCTATATAATAAAAAATATAATGAACTATTGAGCTTAATAAGTTCAATAGTTCATTATATTTTTTATTAAACTTTATAGTTTTTGTCCACATTTAGGGCAATATTGAAAATCGTCGTTACCTATGTATCCACAACTTGAGCATCTATTTATAGTAGGTTGATTATAGTTTACTAATTGCAAATCATTTTCTGAAATTAGTATGCTTTCTCCCCTACTTATTTTTACTCCCAATTCATCATTTAAAATATAAATACTATTACAACAAGTGTTTTTAACATAGTATTTTTTATTCCATCTAAAAATGGGAATAAAGAAAAGGCTAAAACACATGTAAGTCATATAAACTTCCATTCTACCAAAGGAACCACACATGGGACAAACCATAGTTTGAATATAATCTAGCTTCTTTTCTCCATTGGAAATACCACCAATAAAAAACATAATATCAACTCCCATATTAATTATACCATAGGATAAAAATATTAATTAGATATATTAAAAAGAGCAAATAGTATATTCAAACCCTGCTTATGGTAAAATAATATGCAAATGTGAATTTGTCACTGAATGAGAAATAATAAATTCTATAATAATATCTTTAGGCATAGTTAAAAGAAGAATCTAGAAAAGTTGTAGCTATGGTAAGAAGCAGATGGGCAGGCATATATACTGTAGGAATGGCAAAGAAAATTTTTGCTAGGGATAATATTATACCAGGCAGAAAAATTCTTATAGATGGTTGGAATACATTATAATATGACTTCAAAGGAAAAAGTATATGCTTGTGGAAATGGAATTTATATTCACAATTATATTGAAGAAATAGAAAGAGAAAGTTTATTATTAATACAAGAAATAATTAATAATATTAGGGATGAAATATAATTACTTTATGTTTCATCCTTTTTTATACATACATAATATTGCTTCTCAATATGTGAAAAACTTATAAATAAAAACAATGTAAAAAATATAAAAATAAGAGAATAAAATTAAAAAAATAACAAAGTCTAATATATGGAAAATTATGCTATTATATATAGGGGACTATTATGGTATAAAAGGAGGATGTATTAAAAATGTGTTCAGTTTTAATTATGGGAGGCAGTGATTTTATTGATTCATCACTAGCTAAGTACTTAATTAAAAACAAATATAATGTGGACATAATGACTGAAGGAATTAAAAAGATTAACTATGAAGGAGTAAGAAAGCATTTAATTTGTGATAGAAAGAATGTAGACGAGATAAAAAATGTTTTAAAGGATAAGAAGTATGATTATGTCTATGATATAAGCATAAAAGATAAAGAAGATGCAAAAATACTTATGGAAAGTTTAAACAATGAATCACTGAAAAAATATATAGTAATATCATATCAGGATAATAATATTAAAGAGGAAGAATTGAAGATAGAGGACTTTATTCAAAATACATCAATTCCTTATATTATAGTTAGACCATCTCATATATATGGTGATAAAAGTAAGACATCTAAAGAAGCATATTTTTTTCATAAAATAGAAAAATCAATTCCAATAATAATCCCTAAAAATAGTAATTTAAAAGCACAATTTATTTATATAGACGATTTTGTAAAGGTATTATTCAGCTTATTAAAAACTATTCATATTAAAGAAGTATATAATGTTACAAATCCTCAATTAATATCATTAGAAGAGTTTATAAAAACATGTAGCGAAATTATAGGAAAAGAAGCTAATATTAATTATACTGATTCAAATATTATTGATACAGATATAAAACAAATATTTGGAGGTAATTATTTAGATATAGATAAAATAATACACCATGGATTGTATATTCCAAATATATTACTAAACAATGGAATAGAAATTTTATATAGTTGGTACAAACGAACTTACCAAGAAAAGATAAGTATAAAAGATAGAATAGAGAAAGTATTGCAAATAGGATAAAATAACAATATTACTAGCCTTTACCATTTTGTATGGTAAAGGCTTTTTTGTCTGAAAATTAGAAATATTTATGAAAAAAGTAAAAAAGAATACTATAATAATATTAATGTTATTTTAGAATAATATATTAACAATTTGATATAAGGAGTTTATAATATGGAAAAAGTAGAAAGTTTTAAGTTAGATCATAATAAAGTAAAAGCACCTTATGTAAGAAAATGTTGCGTTTTAGATGGGAAAATGGGAGATAAGGTTAGTAAATTTGATTTAAGATTTTTACAACCTAATATGGAAGCTTTTGGAACAGCTGCTATACATGGTTTAGAACATTTATTAGCTACATATTTGAGAGAAGAATTAGAGAATATAATAGATTTATCACCAATGGGTTGTAGAACAGGTTTCTATTTAATAATGTGGGGTAATGTAGAGCCTAGTTTAGTTAAATCAGGACTAGAAAGAGCTTTACAAAAGGTAATAAACTCCAATGAGATGGTAGCTGCTTCTGCAGTAGAATGTGGGAATTATAGGGACTTATCTCTATTTGGAGCTCAAGAGTATGCAAAAAAAGTATTAGAAGAAGGGTTCTCTTTGAACATTTATGGAAAATAATATGATAGATAATATTAAAGACTTAATTGAAATAGATGAGAGAGAAGTTTTAAGATATTTACAATATAAGAATCAAGATATAGAGTATAATTTATCAGAGAAAATTAAACAATGTATTAAGAAAACAAGGGAAATTATAAATCCAAGATTTATATTTAGAAAATATAAAATAAAAAAGTTAAAATTATCTGATGTAAAGAGTGAAGTTTATTTAGAAGGGGCTAACCTTACTTTAAAAAGTGATGACATACATAATTTATTATTAGAATGTGATGAATGTATATTAATGAGTGCTACTTTAGGATTAGAAATAGAAAGAGAGATTAGAAAATTAACTTACACAGATTTAACGAAGGGAATCATTGTAGATGCTTGTGCTACAGCGGCCATAGAGGAAGTTTGTGATATAGTACAAAATAATATAGCAAAAAAATTATTAAAAGAAGATAAATATATAACTTATAGATATAGTCCTGGATATGGAGATTTACCCATAGAAAAAAATGTTGATATTAATAATTTATTAAATAGTCAAAAAGAAATAGGATTAACTGTAACAAATAGTGGAATAATGATTCCAAGAAAATCTGTAGTAGCTTTAATTGGAGTTTCTCATAAAGGAATTACTAATACTAAAAAATCTTGTGAGAATTGTAGCAATAGACATAATTGTGATTATAAGAAGGAGGGCAATAGTTGTGAAAATTAAAGAATATTTAAAAGATAACTTACTAATATTTGATGGTGCAATGGGGACAATGCTTCAAAGAGAAGGCCTTCCTATTGGAGATAATCCAGAAATATTTGGGATGAAAAATTCTGATAAATTATTAAAAATACATAAAAAGTATTTAGAAGCGGGTTGTAATGTATTAACTACAAATACATTTGGATGTAATGAATTAAAAGTTACTAACTTAGGATATACAGTAGAAGAAATAATTAATAATGCTATTATAATAGCAAGACAAGCAATAGATGAAAGTGATAAAAGTAAGCCTAGATTTGTTGCGCTAGATATTGGCCCAATAGGAGAAATGTTAGAGCCTATGGGAACTTTATCTTTTGATAAAGCTTATGAAATATTTAAAAGGCAAGCTATACAAGGTGAAAAAAGTGGTGCAGATTTAATTATAATAGAAACAATGATGGATCTTTATGAGGCAAAAGTTGCAGTTCTTGCAGCAAAAGAAAATACAAATTTACCTGTCATATGCACTATGACATTTGATGAAAATGGAAGAAGTTTTACAGGATGTTTACCTGAGGCTATGGTTGCCACTATAGAGGGATTAGGAGTAGATGCACTTGGTGTTAATTGTTCTCTTGGACCTAAACAGCTTCTACCAATAGTAAAAATAATTACAGAGTTAGCAAATATTCCTGTAATAGTTCAAGCTAATGCAGGTTTACCTGTAATTGAAAATAACCAAACTGTATATAAAATGACTGCAAAAGAATTTTTCCAAGGAGTAAAAGAATTTGTTGATTTAGGAGTATCTATTATAGGCGGATGTTGTGGAACTAATGAAACCTTTATTAAGGAAATTTGCGATAATATAGATAAGTTACAAAAGAAAGAACCTAAAAGAAAAGAATCAACTATTGTGTGTTCTGCTGCAAAATATGTAGACATACAAGGACCATCCATAGTAGGAGAAAGGCTAAACCCAACAGGAAGACAACCTTTAATAGATGCATACACTAGTGGAAACAATGATTATGTAATAAATTTAGCCCTAGAACAAAGCAAAGAAGGATCAGAAATCTTAAATGTTAATGTTGGAGTACCGGAATTAGATGAAGAAAAAGCCATGAAAAGAGTAATAAAAGGTATACAGGAAGTTGTGGATACCCCTTTACAAATCGATTCTTCCAATATAGAGGCTTTAGAAGCAGGTCTTAGATATTACAATGGAAGAACAATAGTAAACTCTGTAAATGGGAAAGAAAAGTCTTTAGAAGCTATATTACCTCTTGTGAAAAAATATGGGGCTTGTGTAGTAGGATTAACTTTAGATGAAGATGGAATACCAAATACAGCAGAAGGTCGATTTAATGTGGCTAAAAAAATAGTTGAAAGAGCAGAGCAATATGGAATAAAAAGAAAAGATATTTTTATAGATTGCCTTTCTCTTACTGTATCTGCTCAACAAGATGAAGCCATGGAAACAATTAAAGCAATAAAAATGGTAAAAGATAAATTAGGTTGTAAAACTATATTAGGTGTTTCAAACATATCTTTTGGTATACCTAATAGACAAGGTTTAAATAATACTTACTTAAATTTAGCATTAGGTTCAGGTTTAGATTTACCTATAATAAATACAGAAGATAGAGTAATGGTAGAATCTATATATGCTTATAAAGTAATAAATAATATGGATAAAGGCTGTTTACAATATATTGAAAAATTTAGAGATGTTTCTAAAGAGAGAAAACAAAAAGAAAACAAAAATAATGAGAATTTAACTCTAGAAGATGCTATTGAAAGAGGTTTAAAAGAAGAAGCAAAGGACTTAACTTTAAAAATTTTAAACTCAAAAGATGAACATTATGTTTTAGACCAAGTGTTAATTCCATCATTAGATGTTGTAGGAGCTAAGTATGACAAAGGAGAGTTATTTTTACCACAGATGATACAATCAGCAGAAACGGTAAAAGTTGCTTTAAATATTATAAAAGAAAGATTAAGCAAAAGTAATAATACGTCCTCAAAAGGAAAAATAATAGTTGCTACTGTTCAAGGAGACATTCACGACATAGGAAAAAATATAGTGAAAATAATGCTTGAGAACTATGGTTATGAAGTTATTGATTTAGGCAAAGATGTTCCTATTGAAGAGGTTGTAAAAAGAGCTAAGGAAGAAAATATTGAGCTTATAGGACTTAGTGCTTTAATGACTACGACTGTAGAAAATATGAAAAAAACAATATCAGCATTAAGAGAAAATCAAATTAATGCAAAAGTATTTGTAGGTGGTGCAGTAGTTACTGAAGAATATGCACAAAAGATAAATGCGGATTATTACTCTAAAGATGCAAAATCTGCAGTAGAGATTGCTAAAATATATTTTAATAACAAAATATAATTGAAAAAAAATATAGTAATATGTTAAAATATAAATGCAGTTTATAATTTTATATACTTAAAATAAGCAAAATATATATTATAAATTGTTTTAATATGTTAATATTAAATAATAATTAATCTATTTTAGATTAAACAAAATTAAAAATTTCTCGTCAACATAAAAAGAGGCTATTTTATAGCCTCTTTTTATTTTAAGCAAGTTTTTAATTTTGTTTAATTGTAATTAAAATGCCCAATTTCCGTTTTTGAAAATTTGTATAGTTTGACCATCATAAGTTTCCCCAACGATATCTAAGTCAGCAGAACCAATCATAAAGTCAACATGAGTTAAGCTATCATTTATACCATATTTGTCGTACTCTTCTTTTGGTAAATCAGCACCACCCTTTATGCAAGTAGCATAAGCTGAACCAAGAGCTAAGTGACAAGATGCATTTTCATCATATAATGTGTTATAAAATACTACGTTAGTATCTGATATAGGTGATGAATAAGGAACTAGAGCAACTTCTCCTAAATAGTGAGAACCTTCGTCTGTTGCAATAAGATTCTTTAATGTTTCTTCTCCTTTAGCAGCAGAACATTCTACAATCTTTCCATCTTTGATTATTAAAGAAAAATCATCTATAACATTTCCACCATAAACTAAAGGCTTAGAACTATGTACAACACCATTAACTTCATATTTATGAGGAAGAGTGAAAATTTCTTCTGTTGGCATATTTGGATTAAAGTTAACACCAGTAGGATCTATAGAAGCGCCACTTTCCCAAGTATGATTTTCTGGTAAACCAATAGTTAAATCTGTTTTAGCTGATTTATATTTTAATGTTTTAAAATTCTTTTCATTTAAAAAAGTAGTTTTTTCTTTTAAGTTTTTATTATGTTCGTACCAAGCAGCAATAGGATCTTCGTTATCAACTCTTGTACATTTGAATATTAAATCCCAAAGTTTATCAATAGCTTCCTTCTCTGATACATCTGGGAAGATTTTATGAGCCCAAGCTTTAGTCGGAACAGAAACTATACTCCACTTACACTTGTCAGTTAATGTATAAGATCTCCATTCTTTTAATGCTATTCCAGAAGCCTTTTGATAGTTTGCTATTCTTTCAGGATCTACATCTTTAAGTAAATCAGGATTTGCAGCATGAATGCTTAAAAAAGCTCCTCCTTCTTTAGCTATATCAACGTATTGATCTGATACCCATCTAGGAAACTCATTGAATACCTCGTCTGGTGCATATAAGTATCTTGATAAAGAACATTCTTCATCTGACCACTCTACAAATACATTTTTAGCGCCATTTTTATAAGCGCATTTAACCGCAAGTCTCACAAAATCTGCGCACTCAATTGGAGTTCTAATAAGTAGAGTTTGGTTTGGTTGAATGTTTATCCCAACTTTAATTGCCAATTCAGCATATTTTTCTAAATTTGTATTAAAATCCATTTTAATCCTCCAATTATAAAATATAGTAACAATCCTATTATAATATTATATTCTAGTTTTAATCATATTAATAATAATCATTCATAAACTTATTATAGCAGTTTTACAAAATAAATATTTTGAAAAAAATTAAAATATTATATTTTAAAAATACTATAAAAATCTTATAATAAAGTAGTGATAATAAATTAAGAAATAGATAACATCTAAATTAAATATATTTGTGATAAGGGATGGGAAAACATTTCAGTTAGGAGGTTATAGATGGAGTTATATGATGCTATTTTTTATAGAAAAACTATAAAACGCTATTCAAGTAAAATAATAAAAAAAACACTACTAGAAGAAATAAAAAAATTATGTAGTAATATAACTTATCTAAATAACGATTTAAATATTAAAGCCCATTTAATTGAGAGAGGACACTTAATACATTTTTTAATAGGTAAAGAATCTGGAGTAAAAGCTCCTCATTATATACTTATAACTTCGAATAAAAGTGAAGATTATCTACAAAATGTAGGTTTTGCCATGGAAAAGTTGATTTTAGAATTAACTTGTTTAGGAGTGGGAACTAGTTGGCTAAAATGCCAATTAAAAAGGGAAGATGTAAAAGAATTTGTACAATTAGATGAAGTAGATAGTGAATATGATGAAGATGAAGATATGGTTATAGATGAAAGTGAAGTCGAATATCCAGTTTCCTTATTAGCTATAGGCTATCCAGATGAATATGAAAGTTTATTTAGAAAAAGTAAGAGAAGTTACGATAGAAAAAAAATAAAGGAAATTTGTAAAGAATTTGATCCAAAATGGAATGATGTATTAGAGGGAGTAAGGGTGTCACCTTCTATCATGAATAAGCAACCTTGGGTATTTAAGGTAAAGGATTACGGATTTGATTTATATGAATGCAATCAAAATCGAAGATTGAATATTGATGATGAAAATAAAATTAGCATGGGGATTGTTTTAAGACATTTTGATATATGTTGTAAAGAAAAACATTTAGAAGTAGAATATGTTAAAAAAAGCATAAAAAATCGAAGAAAAAAAGAGTATTTTATAAGTATTATAGATAAAAATCAAGAACAAAACTTTAATTCTTGTCCAAAGAACAGTTGACACAAAATAGAATAAGTGTAATAATTATATAAACTTAATTTTAATAAAAAGATAATAATTTGTGTAAAAGTCCAGAGAGGCTTATACGATTATTTGATTTATTTATTAAATAAATTTTAGTAAAATAAAAAACATAATAAAGTCTTTTAAAATAGTCCAGAGAGGCTGATAAAGATAACACATAACTAATACTAATTATATTGTTTAGATTATGCATACAGAATCCTTATACCTCTTTTGGTGTAGGGATTTTTTAAAATAGGCTTTATTTAAGAGGGAGTAAAGAAAATGATAAATGGAAAACACAAGTTAATTGTTGCTATTGACACAGATGATTTTGATAAAGCTAAGGAACTAATAGACCAGCTAGAAGATAGCGTGGACATATTCAAAGTAGGATTAGAACAATATGTAGCTACTAAGGGGAAAACAGTAGATTACCTTAAGGAAAAAGGAAAGAAAATATTCTTAGACCTTAAATTTCACGATATACCTAACACAATGAAAAGTGCAGTTAGAGCTGCTGTAAGAGATAATGTTTGGTTAATGACAATTCACGTTTCTGATTTGGAAGGGATGAGACAATGTGCATTAGTAGCAAAGGAAGAAGCTGAAAAATTAAACATAGAAAAACCTATAATTGTTGGGGTTACAGTTTTAACATCATTAAGTAATGAAGATTTACAAGATATAGGATCTAATATGACAACTGAAGAATTAGCTATAAAGAGAGCAAAACTTGCAAAAGAATCAGGAATAGATGGGGTAGTATGTTCTGCTAAAGAAGTAGATAAGATAGTAGAAGCATGTGGTAAAGATTTTATAACTGTATGTCCAGGAATAAGACCAACTA
This sequence comes from Terrisporobacter vanillatitrophus, assembly GCF_051148895.1. Classification (GTDB taxonomy): domain Bacteria; phylum Bacillota; class Clostridia; order Peptostreptococcales; family Peptostreptococcaceae; genus Terrisporobacter; species Terrisporobacter vanillatitrophus. The sequence goes on along the minus strand of NZ_CP154625.1, from coordinate 3,961,192 downwards.
CGTCTAGTGCAGGAGATCAAAAGAGAGTAGTAACACCAGCGGAGGCTATAAAAAATGGTGCTCAATATTTAGTTGTTGGGAGACCTATAACTCAAAGTGAAAATCCAAAACAAACAGCGATTGATATTGTAAAAGAAATAGAAAATGCTTAGGGGGCAAAAGATATGAAAGCAAAATTAATTTTAGAAGAGGGAACGATTTTTGAAGGAAAAGCCTTTGGTTATTTAGAAGATTCTGTTGGAGAAGTTGTGTTTAACACTTCAATGACAGGTTATGGTGAAGTTTTAACTGATCCTTCTTATTATGGACAAATAGTAACAATGACTTATCCTTTAATCGGGAATTATGGAATAAACTTAGAAGATGTACAATCTAAAATGGTAGCAGTAAAAGGGTTTATAGTAAGAGAAAAAAGTGATGCACCAAATAACTTTAGATGTGAAATGAGTTTAGATGTATATCTTAAACAAAATAAAATAATAGGACTTGAAGGAATAGACACAAGAGCCTTAACAAAAATACTAAGAAATAACGGTACTATGAAAGGTATCATAACTATAGATAGAAATGCTGAATTAGACAATGTAAAGCATAAACTAGACTCTTTTGATAATAGATTAGCTGTTATGACAGTTTGTAGAAAACAAGTAGAATATGTAAAAGGAAACGGACCTAAAGTTGCAATAATGGACTACGGTGTAAAGCAAAATATAATTGATAATTTTGCTGAAAGAGGATGTGATATAACTATATTCCCAGCTTTAACTTCAGCAGAAGAAGTCTTAGCTACAAATCCTGATTTAATATTCTTATCAAATGGACCAGGGGATCCAGATGATTTGGAAGAAATCGTAAATAATGCAAAACAAATGGTAGGTAAAAAGCCTGTTGTAGGAATTTGCTTAGGACATCAAATTTTAGGAAAAGTATTCGGAGGAAAAACTTCAAAACTTAAATTTGGACATCGAGGAGGGAATCATCCAGTAAAAGATTTAGAAGAAGATAGAGTGTTTATAACTGCTCAAAACCACGGATATTACGTAAGTGAAGTGCCAGAGTGCATGAACGTTACTCAAATCAATTTAAATGATAATACAGTAGAAGGAATGAGACATAAGCATTTACCAGTATATAGTGTTCAATATCATCCAGAAGCTTGTCCAGGACCAAAAGACAGCACATACGTATTTGATAAATTTTTAGAATTATTATAATTGTTTAGAGGGAGAAAAAATTATGCCTAAAATAGAGAGTATTAAGAAAACATTAGTATTAGGTTCAGGACCTATAATTATAGGCCAAGCAGCTGAGTTCGATTACTCAGGAACTCAAGCTTGTGGAGCTTTAAAAGAAGAAGGAATAGAAGTTGTACTTATAAATAGTAATCCAGCAACCATTATGACGGACAAAGAAGTTGCAGATAAAATATATATAGAACCATTAACGATAGAAGCAATAGAAAAAGTAATAGAAAAAGAAAGACCAGATAGTTTACTTGCAGGAATGGGTGGTCAAACAGGATTAAACTTAGCTGTAGAATTAAGTGATGCTGGTATATTAGATAAATATAATGTAAAAGTAATCGGTACATCTATAGATTCAATTAAAAAAGGTGAAGATAGAGATACTTTTAGAGAAACAATGAGACAGATTAATCAACCTGTAATAGAAAGTGATATAGTTACTAACTTAGAAGATGGACTTATATATGCAGATAAAATAGGGTATCCAGTAATAGTTAGACCAGCATATACACTAGGAGGAACTGGTGGAGGTATAGCAGAAAATAGAGAAGAATTAACAGAAATATTGAACCATGGTTTACAATTAAGTCCAGTTACTCAAGTTCTGTTAGAAAAAAGTATAAAAGGATGGAAAGAAATCGAATACGAAGTAATGAGAGATAGTAAAGGTAACTGTATAACTGTATGTAACATGGAAAATGTTGATCCAGTTGGAGTTCACACAGGAGATAGTATAGTTGTTGCACCTAGCCAAACTTTAAGTGATGTGGAATATCAATTACTTAGAACAGCTTCTATAGACATAATAAATGCCATAGAAGTACAAGGTGGATGTAACGTACAAATAGCTCTTCATCCAGATAGATTAGAATATGCAATAATAGAAATAAATCCTCGTGTTAGTAGATCATCAGCACTTGCATCTAAAGCTACTGGTTATCCAATAGCAAAAGTTGCAGCTAAAATAGCATTAGGATATACACTAGATGAAATAGAAAATGCAGTAACTAAGAAAACTAAAGCTTGTTTCGAACCAACTTTAGACTATGTTGTTGTAAAAATACCAAAATGGCCTTTTGATAAATTTAAACAAGCTAACAGAGTATTAGGAACTAAGATGATGGCTACGGGAGAAATAATGAGTATAGGAAGTAACTTTGAAGCGGCTTTACTAAAAGGAATAAGATCTCTTGAAATAGAAAAATACTCGTTAATTCATAAACCATCTCAAGAAAGAACAATAGAAGAGTTGAAAGAAAGAGTTGTAATGCCAGATGATGAAAGATTATTTGACTTATGTGAAATGATCAGAAGAGGCTACAGCTTAGATATGATAGAAAAAATTACTGGTGTAGATAAGTGGTTCTTATATAGATTCAAATGGATAGTTGAACAAGAAGACAAACTTAAAACCATGAAAATAGAAGATTTAAATAAAGACTACCTACAAAAATTAAAGAAAAAAGGATTCTCAGATAAAGGTATAGCTGATTTGATGAAAATAAGCCCAGAAAAAGTATATGAGCTTAGATCTTTATACAAAATAAATGCAGCTTATAAAATGGTAGATACATGTGGTGGAGAATTTGACGCTCTATCTCCATATTACTACTCAACTTATGAGCAATATGATGAAGTAGTAGTTAGTGATAAGAAGAAAATAATAGTTCTTGGATCTGGGCCAATAAGAATAGGTCAAGGTATAGAGTTCGACTATTGTTCAGTACACTGTATCAAATCATTAAGAAACATGGGAATAGAAACGATAATAATAAACAATAACCCAGAAACAGTAAGTACAGACTTCGATATATCTGATAAATTATACTTCGAGCCATTAACAGAAGAAGAAGTATTAAATATAATAGAAAAAGAAAATCCAGAAGGCGTTATCCTTCAATTCGGAGGACAAACAGCTATAAAATTAGCTAAATTCTTAGATGAGAAGAATATACCAATACTAGGAACTGATTTTGCAGATATAGATGCAGCAGAAGATAGAGAAAAATTTGATGAGCTGCTTGAAAAACTTGATATAAATAGACCAAAGGGAATAGCTGTATGGTCTGTTAAAGAAGGTATAAATCATGCGAAAGAAATAGGATATCCAGTACTTGTTAGACCTTCTTATGTACTTGGTGGTCAAGGTATGGAAATAACTTACGAAGAGCATAAGTTAGAAGCATACTTAAAAAGTGCATTTGAAAGAGATAGCAAAAACCCAGTACTTATAGATAAATATCTAGTAGGTAGAGAAATAGAAGTAGATGCTATATGTGATGGAGATGATATATTAATACCAGGCATAATGGAACATTTAGAAAGAGCAGGAGTTCACTCTGGAGACTCTATAACAATGTATCCAAGTCAAAATGTATCTGAGCAAATAAAAGAAAAAATATTATATTATACTAAGAAAATAGCTTTAGAACTTAACGTATTAGGAATGGTTAACATTCAGTTTATAGAGTTCAAGGGTGAATTATATATAATAGAGGTTAACCCAAGAGCAAGTAGAACAGTTCCATACATTAGTAAAGTGAGTAAGGTGCCAATAATTGACTTAGCTACAAAATGTATGTTAGGAGAAAAATTAAAAGACTTAGGATATGGTACAGGAATATACAAAACTCCAGAATTAATATCTGTAAAAGTTCCAGTGTTCTCTATGTCAAAACTTGCTAGAGTAGACGTAAGTCTAGGACCTGAAATGAAATCTACAGGAGAAGTTTTAGGTGTAGGTGAAACATTAGAAGAAGCTTTATATAAAGGATTTATGGCAGCAGGAAGAACTATATCAGATGATAGAGGAATAGTTCTTGCAACTATAAATGACCATGATAAAGAAGAGTTTATGGAAATAGCAAAAGACATGAAAGAATTAGGATATACTTTCCTAGCAACTGAAGGAACGGCTAAAACTTTAAGAAATAATAATATAGATGCTGTAGCAGTTAATAAAATAGGAGAAGGTAAACCAAATATACTAGATGCCATAATGAATAATCAAGTAGATATGGTTATAAATACTCCTACAAAAGGTAACGATGCAACAAGAGATGGATTTAAGATAAGAAGAACAGCTACGGAATACAATGTAGATGTGATGACATCTTTAGATACATTAAAAGCCTTAGTTAAGGTAAATAAAAAACATATCAATAATAATGAATTAAAAGTTTATAATATAGCAGAATAGTTATCAACAAAAAGGCTGATTAATGTAGATTAATCAGCCTTTTTGTTATTGATGATTTTAATAATATATTCTATTATATTGTGGTCTTATATTTTTTTTATTATAATTCATATTTTTTGCATTACAGTAGAAACGAGGATTTATATATGATTCAAAATTTGTAAATTCCATTGAAAACTTTTGTATACCGTTTGTTGCAGGTGATATTTCATCTAAACCAAAGTAAATTACTATACCTTGATCTGTTAAATAGAAAGATTGATCTTCTGGAATGTCTACAACGATATTTGGATAATAATAACTTGGATTTTGGCTTATTTTAAAATTTACAAAATCAGAAATAAGTTTTAAATAATCCACACCAGGTCTAAAAATATCTTTAAGTGAAATTTGATTTCCTGTTAATAAATCTATGTTATAGCTGTATAAGTCATTATATTGCAGATTATCGTTATCCATAGCAGTTAGATTTAAAGTTAAACTAATCACATGATTTTTATTAAATGCAAGATCGTAATTAGAATAAACCTTATAATTTATTTTTGTTTTACTACCATCAGGATTGGCTGCATTAATTTGTTGTTCTTCTTCCAAAATACCTTCTTTAAATGTATAAACAGAAGAGTTTATGGTTTCATTTAAGTTTTTTAAGATATCCTCATTCACTTGGAAATAACCATTTTTAACATTATATATGACAGGATATTTCAAGTCATAATAAAAATACTTGTTTTGTCCTATGTCTTCCACATACTGAATATATAAAGTATTAAAAAGACATGTATTATTAACTTGAGCGTTATTCATATTTAATTCCTCCTAGACAAATAATTTACATTAGTAATTTATATGCAAGTCAAAATTAAATAATAATAGATAGATATAGAAGGCTATAAATATTGGAATTATCAAATCAAATAAAGTATATAAACTGATCAAAATACCTAAAATAAAATTAATTAGTGTGATATAATACATAGGATTAGTAAGATATTTAGGAGGATACATATGTTATTATTAGCAAATAAATGGAAAGATTATGAACTTATAGATATGGGTAACGGAGAAAAATTAGAACGTTGGGGAGATGTAGTGCTTAGAAGACCAGATCCTCAAGTGATGTGGCCTATTAAAAATGAAAGTGGTTTATGGAAAAATCCTCATGGACATTATCATAGAAGTGCAAAAGGTGGAGGACATTGGGAAACTAAAAAGAAGTATCCAGAAAAATGGACTGTAACCTACAAAGGGTTAAAATTTAATATAAGTCCTACTGGATTTAAACATACAGGATTATTCCCAGAACAAGCTGCAAACTGGGATTGGCAAATGGAAATGATAAAAAATGCAAAAAGGCCTATAAAAGTACTTAATTTATTTGCTTATACTGGAGGAGCAACAGTGGCATGTGCAGCAGTAGGAGCAGAAGTATGCCACGTAGATGCATCAAAAGGTATGGTAACTTGGGCAAAAGAAAATTTACAGACATCAGGACTAGGAGATAGAAAAGTAAGATTCATAGTAGATGATGTTGTTAAATTTGTTGAAAGAGAAATAAGAAGAGGAAATAAGTACGATGCTATAATAATGGATCCACCTTCATATGGAAGAGGTCCTAAGGGAGAAGTATGGCAAATAGAAGAAAAATTATACGGTTTAGTTGATTTATGTACAAAGGTATTATCAGATGAGCCTTTATTTTTCTTAATAAACTCTTATACAACTGGTTTATCTCCAATAATCCTTGAACATATATTAGATGCTACAGTTGCTAGAAAAGCTAAAAGTGGAAATATATATGCTGGAGAAATAGGAATACCAACATCAAGAGATGGAAAAGTTCTTCCATGTGGTATATTTGGAAGATGGGAGAGTAAATAATAATGGTTAAGGTTATATACGAAGATAATCATCTATTAGTAGTAGAGAAGCCTGTTAATATACTATCTCAAGGAGATAACACTAATGATGATGATATGGTAAATCTTCTAAAGAAATACCTTAAGGAAAAATACAATAAGCCAGGCAATGTGTTTGTTGGGCTTATACATAGATTAGATAGGCCTGTAGGAGGCTGTATGGTATTTGCAAAGACTTCTAAGGCTGCTTCTAGATTATCAGAACAAGTAAGAAATAAATCTTTTAAAAAGACATATAGAGCTGTTATACATGGAAATATGAATAAAAAGTCTGACAGTCTCCTAGACTATCTATACAAAAATAAAAAAACTAATATGGTTAGTGTAGTTAGTAAAAACACAAAAGAATCTAAAGATGCTAGACTTTCATATGAAACGATAGACTCTCAAAAAGGATTTAGCCTTGTACAAATAGATTTACAAACAGGAAGACCACATCAAATAAGAGTGCAGTTTGCAAGTAGAAAACATCCTTTATTTGGAGACCAAAGATACGGTCAACATTTAAATAAAGTCGGACAGCAAATTGCTTTATGGTCTTATAAAATAGAAATACAACATCCAACAACAAAAGAAAAAATGGAATTTGTATGTGATGTCCCAAAAGAATATCCATGGAATATATTTACATACTAATGAATTATAAATTTTTTTATTGTAAGGAAATTATGTATAAATACTAAGGAGATACAATGGAAAGATATAAAGGTTTTTATATTGATAAACCTTATGGAAATAATATTTTTTCCTATGAAGAAAGAGAGAATAAAAAAATTTTTGTACCAAAGTTAATTGAAGGTGATTTAGAAGATGTACAGATTGGAGACAATATAGTTTTTAATGAAATTGATGAAGATAATGAAATAAAAGCTATAGGTCTTAGAAACTTGGTAAAATATAAATTTGAAGATAAAGTTATATATATTTTTGACAACCACAATCATGCCTTTTATTTTTGGATAAAAAGTTTAAAAAATAAAGAATTTAATAAAGGTTGCAAATTAGTTCATGTGGATCAACATAAAGACATGAGAGAGCCTAATCATTATAATGTGAATATAGACAGTTTGAATGACGTATTTATGTATACTAATGAAGTGTTAAACGTAGGGAACTTTATTCAACCTGCATTGAGGAAAGAAATTTTCTCACAAGTTACAATAATTGATAGCTCTTATGGCTTTGATGCTAAAATTGATGGAGAATATGTACTAGACATAGATTTGGATATATTTTCAAAAGATATGGACTATATACCTTATGATTTTAGATTAAATAAAATTAAAGAATTAATACAAGGGGCAAAAGTTATAACTGTAGCTACTAGCCCATATTTTATAGAGCAAGACCATGCCATAAAGGTATTAAAAGAACTATTTAATTGTGATATAATAGTATAGTTAAATAAGGATGATTTTAAATTAAATTTAGGAGGAGCATAATATGAGTTTATTAACTAAATGGAGAGCTTTAAGTGAAAACCTTGAAACTCAAGAAGCGGAAATAAAATTCTGGGAAGAATACTTAAAAGTAGAAGCTGGAATATACAATGAATTATTAAATAAAAAAATAGAAGTTATAGAAGGGAAAGTTGCTGACTTAGCTGCATCTCATGATACTTCTGTTGAATACTTCATGGGATTCATAGATGGAATAAGTGAAAGTTTAAAAGAAGATATAGTTTTAGAAGAAATAGAAGTTGATTCTGAAATATCTTTAAAAGTAGATTTCGAAAAATTATACTTCAACATGTTAAATGTAGAAGCTGAATGGTTATATACTTTACCAGGTTGGGAAGAAATATTATCAGCAGAAAAAAGAAAAGAAATAGAAAAAGCATACAAAAAAACTAAGACTGTTGTTAAAGAAAACAAAGCTGGAAGAAATGATCCTTGCCCATGTGGAAGTGGAAAGAAATACAAAAAATGTTGTGGAAAATAAATAATTTAGGGGCTGTCGCACTAAAAAAATAGGGCGATGCCCTTTTTGCATAAAAAATAAATCCCAAGTTCAAAAGATCTTGGGATTTTTGTATAATTATTTTATGACCAAACAAAATATTATACAAATTGATTATACTAAGTATGGTGATAATTATCAATTAAAATTACCACTAGAGATTGATTATTTAATTCCAAAAGATGATTCAGTGAGGTTATTAAGTCAAACTATAGAGGAGATGAATTTAGAAAAGTTATATCAGACTTATTCTCGAATTAGAGAAAATACAATAACCCCAAGAGAAATGTTAAAAATCATTGTTTACGGATATATGAATAGCTTATATTCTTCAAGAAAAATAGAAAATGCATGCAAAAGAGATGTTAATTTTATGTATCTTTTAGGCGGAGCCTCCGCTCCAGATCATTCAACAATTGCCAGATTTCGTAGTATACATTTCGCACCAGTATCTGAAGAATTACTTGCCCAATTAGCAAATATGCTTGCAGATAAAAATGAAATTTCAAAAGAAACAATATTTATAGATGGTACTAAAATAGAAGCGTCATCTAATAGATATACTTTTGTTTGGAAAAAAGCTGTAACAAAAAATATGCAAAAAATGATGGATAAAATACCTAATTTCGTTTTAAAATGTGAACAAGATTTTGGTATCAAATTAATTTATAAAAACAAAATCAAAATGCATCATCTAAAAAAATTACTAAAAAAACTTAAGAAAATAGCAAATGAAGAAGATGTTGTATTTGTTTATGGTAAAGGTAAAAGAAAATCGCCTATTCAAAAATCTATTGAAGAATTAGATAGCTATATTGATAGATTAAAAAAATACACTAAAGATTTACATATAATGGGTGAACGTAATAGCTACTCTAAAACAGATAAAGATGCCACTTTCATGAGAATGAAGGAAGATCATATGAAAAATGGTCAATTAAAACCTGCTTACAACGTTCAGTTTGGAGTTGATTCTGAATATATAGTCTGGATAAGTGCAGGACCTCAACCAGCTGACACAACTACTCTAATACCATTTTTACAAAATGCAGAGTCATATTTAAGTTTTAAATATCCTAAAGTAATAACTGATTCAGGATATGAAAGTGAAGAAAACTATGTACATCTAGAAAAAAATGGACAACAATCATTTATAAAACCAGCTAATTATGAAATTAGTAAAACAAGAAAATATAAAAATGATATTGGTAGAATGGATAATATGTCTTACAACGATAAAGATGACTATTATCTATGTAAAAACAATAAGAAATTAACTGTTACTAGCACAAAAACCAGAAAAAGTACAACTGGATACAAGTGTGAAATAACTTGTTATATGTGCGAAGATTGTAAAGGATGTCAATTTAAAACTAAATGCATTAAAGGAAATAACTGTAAAACTCCTTTAGAAGATAGAACTAAAAAACTTAATATTTCAAAAGTATTTAATGAAAAACGTAAAGGAAATTTACAAAGAATAGTGAGTACCGAAGGTATTCAACTAAGAATGAATAGAAGTATTCAAGCCGAAGGAGCATTCGCTCAAATAAAACAAAACATGGAATTTAGAAGGTTTTTATGTAAAGGTGAAAAAAATATTTTAGCGGAATGTATTTTATTAGGAATGGCTTATAACATAAATAAATTGCATAATAAAATACAAAATGGAAAATGTAAAACATCCCTTCATCCTTTAAAGAAAATCGCTTAATTTTAATATAGATAGCTAAAAAAACGGTATTTCAAATACCTTTATTTGTCATGCTTATTTTTAGTAAATATAAGTGAAATAAAATTATTTTCAGTAGTTTTGAGTTTTAAATAAGTAAAAAGGAGCTATCGCCCAACGATTTTTCAATCGTTTATGCGACAGCCTCTTTTTTGTTACAAAACAAAGAAACTATAATTACTCAAGAATATGGAAAAAACTATTGCAAAGTGGTTACAAAAATGTAACAATATATATAGTTATTACAAAAAGATTACAATTTAAATTGTATCAGATTAGGGGGGAATAAGTATAGTTTAAATACTATATATAGAATAATATGAAGAATTTTAAAAGAAAATTAATAGCTTTATTATTACTTTTTACAATGATTATGCCTGTGTTAGCAACACCGACTCAAATAGATGCAGCTTCAAAAAGTAGCAAGTCAACGAAAGTTGTAAGTTTTGCAAAAAAACAATTAGGAAAAAAATATGTTTGGGGAAAGTCAGGTCCATCTACATTTGATTGTTCTGGATTTACATACTATGTTATAAAAAAGACCACAGGTAAAAGTATCTCAAGAACTTCAACTGCACAAAGTAAACAAGGAAAATATGTAAGTAGAAAAAATTTAAAAAAAGGTGATTTGGTGTTTTTTGCTACAACAGGAAAAGGACGAGTATCTCATGCAGGCATCTATATAGGTAACAAAAAATTTATCCATGCATCATCAACTAAGGGAAAGGTTGTAATATCAAGTATGGCTAGTGGTCATTATTATAATACTTTTGTAAATGGAAGAAGAGTAATATAAATTTTAAATATATAAATGAAAAAGCTATAAATAGTTGATTTAAATCAACTATTTATAGCTTTTTTTATAGCATCAATTATTTTATTTTTAAAATTATTAATATCTATTTTTTGCGTTTCTATAGGTACTTGAATTTTTTCAAATAAATCAAATATTATATCATCCGTAAATTCACATATGCCAGTATCACCGATTATAACATTATCATATTGGCCATACTGTTGCCTAATATCATAAATATCAACTGCGTTGATAAATTTGTTTAACTCATCAAATTTAAGAACCCATCCTGGTGTTATATATAAATTATCATCATTATTTTTCATTTCATTTCCAATTATTAACTCAATACAATTTGAATCATTAAAGGTAATCAAATTGTCATAGTCTTTTAGAAACTCATGAAACATATAATGGCACTTACTTCCATAAAGCAGAATTATCTTATTTGACTGTATATTATTTAAATTACTAGTAATTACACTTTTTAACTTATCCAAGTTAGTATGAAGTCCGAATGGTAGATATTTCACATTAATATTTTCCTTAAATAGCTTTTCTTTTTTTATATCTTCTAAAACTTTATTTAGTTCTGGTTCAAATACCCCACAAGATAAAATAAATATATTCATATGTAATATAGACTCCCTTCTTTAATATAAACACAAAAAATACTTTCTTAAATACATTATATATTAAAAATTATTTTATATATATGAGAATATATTAATCTAGTACATTGATTATATTTAACAAAATATGTTTTTTATCAACATATGAACAAAATATCCTCTAAAACATACTATAAATTAAAACTATATGTTAAGGAGGACAGCTATGAAAGAGGGAGATATAGTAGTTAGAAAATCTTATAATAGAGATATTATATTTAAAATAGTAGGATTTTCTAAGGATGAAAAAAATAAAAAAGTTGCCATATTAAAAGGTGTGGCTTTTAGATTAATGGCAGATGCATATTTAGACGATTTAGAATTGGTGGAAGAAAGTGACACTAGGGAGATTTTAATAGATAAAAACGTTCAAAGTTTATTATATAGATCAGTAGTTGATGCAAGAGAAAGACAAAATTTGTATAGGGGAGCTCCTAAACTTCAGTCCAGTAATAATATATATGGAATTCCTGGGAAGGTGCTTCAAATAGACGGAGACAAAGAATATTTAAAGATATGCTTAGATGTTTATACTGAGTTGGGGATACCAGCTGTTGGAGTAGCTATACCAGAGGCAAATCAGTATAAAGAAGTGAGAGCACTTTTAGAAAAGCATAAACCAGATATTTTAGTTATAACAGGACATGATGCTATTACGTCTAAAAAGGGAAATTTAAAAGATATAAATAACTATAGAAATTCTTATAACTTTATAAAATGTGTTAGGGAAGCTAGGAAATGGCAACCCGATTTTGATGGCTTAGTTATTTTTGCAGGTGCATGTCAATCTAATTATGAGCAAATAATAAGATCGGGGGCAAACTACGCTAGCTCTCCAGGAAGAATAATGATACATGCCCTTGATCCTGTATTTATAGTTGAAAAAATTGCTTGTTCAAGAATTGATATGGTAGTGCCGATAGAAGAAGTAGTAGAACAAACAATAACAGGATATAAAGGTATAGGGGGTTCTGAAACTAGGGGAAAATTTAGATGGGCAATGCCTAGATTAATATAATTTTATATTAAAAATATATTTTAATAAAATTATACTGTATTCTTTAAAAATACTATTGACAATTGCTTTGAAAATATATAAAATAATTAGTTAAAACATTTGACAAAGCCTTCTTTTTGTGATATTATGTAAACATAGAAACTAAAAGAGGGTGATATTATGGCTACTGTTCAAACTTTAGATAACATTAGACTAAATTTGGAAAAACATCTAGGTAAAAAGATAATATTGAAAGCAAACAAGGGAAGAAAACAGATTACAACCAAAAGGGGAATACTAGAAAATGTTTATCCTAGTGTCTTTATAGTGAAGCTAGAAGCAAGCGGAAGTGGATATCAAAGAGTATCTTATAGTTACTCTGACTTGTTAACAGAAAATGTAAAGTTACAAGTTTTTAAAGATAGCAAAATAGAAGAAGATAAATTAAGCGTAAGTTAAAATTATACCTATTAAATTAGGTGTAATTTTTTTTTGTTCTCTTAAATATAAATATAGTGTGATAGTTTATTTATATTTAGGAGGGACAAATATGGAATTAATTAAGGATATAATCAAAATAGATAGCAGAGTTGATTTTGGAAAGTATCAAACATTTATTGAATCAGAAGCTGTTGTGCCGGATGTTAAGTCAGACGTTTACGAAATAGTTGATACTCAAGGGTACATAGCATTGAGTAAAATTGAGGTATCAGATGGAAAACTTGTATGTAGGGGTAGTTTTAATTACAATGTTATGTATATAACAGATGATAAAAGTACTTTATCTAATGTTTGTGGCAAAATAGACATAAATGAGGTTATAGAAAAAGATAATATAGTTCAAGACATGGAATACATGCTATATCCAGAGGTAGAACATGTTGATTGTACAATCTTAAATGAAAGAAAGATAAGAGTAGGAGCTCTTATGAATATTAAAGGTAGTTTATTTGAAAAACAAAGATTAGATATTGTAAAAGATGTTTCTCAAGTTGAATGCATTCAAAAACATAGAAAAGAAATAGTATATCAAGATATTATTGGGATAGAAAAAACAGAAAGTGTAATAAGAGACACTATAGCCATAAGTTCACAAGAAGTGGCTGCAATAATAAATATTACACCTGTAGTAAAAGTTAAGGAAAGTAGGATAGCAGACAATAAAGTTATAATTGGTGGAGTTCTAGAAATTAGCCCTCTAGCATGGACTTCTGAAGGAGATGTTGTAGAGTTAGATAAAGTAGGTATTGATTTTACACAATTTATTGAAGTTCCAGGAGCATTTGACGGAATGAGAGAAGAAACTCTATTAAGTATAGGAGATTTTAATTATAACTTTAAAGAAAATAGTGAGAGTAATACAGCTATGTTGGAAATAGAGTGTACAGTATGTTGTAAAGTAAAAGTTACTGATGAAGTAGTTAGAGAAGTATTGCAAGATGCATATTCTCCACAAAAAATTGTGAAATTTGACCATAGACTAATAAGTTTAAATAAAGCATTGTGTTCTATGTCAGAAATATTTACAGTTAGAGAGACTTTAGGTATAGGTGATGATAGCATACAAGTAAAAGATATAGTAAGTGTGTGTCCATCAATATCTATAGAAAATTCTTATGTAGAAGGAAATAAAAGCATAATTCAAGGAATAATAAAAGTGGTAATATTATTTGTTCCTATTGAAGGGGAGAAAATGATTTATAAATTATCAGAAGAAATTCCTTTTGAAAATGATGTTATTATTGAAAATTTAAGTGATACTTGCTCAATATTTAATACAGTATGTATAGATAAAGTTGAGACAGATTTAAATAGAGACGAAATAGATTTAGTAATAAAAGTGAAAAGATTTACAGAAGCTATAGATAAGAAATCAGAAAGTTTTATTATAAAAGGTGAAGATCAAGGTGATTATGATCTATCAACAGCTCCTAGCATAATAGTATATATTTGCAAGGAAGGTGATAATCTTTGGGATATAGCTAAAAAATATAATACAACAGAAGAAGAAATAGCAGATGTAAATGAAATTAAGGTAGAAGAGCCAATTAAGCCAGGAAAATGCTTGATTTTACAAAAAAAAGTTACAACTATAGATTAGTAAACTAACAAAAGTAATAAAATAATAGGGGATAAAACCCCTATTATTTTGTTTTTGTAGTATAATAATTATAATTCGAGAATCCATTATACTAAATGCAACTACATACAAGGAGGATGAAATGAATTACATAGAACTGAAAAGTAGAGCAAAAATTAATTTATCTATAGATGTATTAGGAAAGAGACAAGATGGATATCATTTAGTTGAAATGATAATGCAAACTATTGATTTATTTGATATTATAAAGATTTTTTCACTAGATGAAGATACAATAGTAATAAATAGTAATAGTAAAGATATACCCGTGGATAGCAGCAATATAGTGTATAAAGCTGCTAATTTAATAAAACAAGAATTTAATATAAAAAGAGGTATAAAAATTTACATAGAGAAAAATATACCTGTTGCTGCTGGCATGGCAGGTGGAAGTAGTAATGCAGCAGCAGTTTTAGTTGGATTAAATAAACTATGGGATCTTAACTTAAGCAAAAATAAACTTAAGGAAATAGGTTTACAATTAGGGGCTGATGTGCCTTTTTGTATTGAAGGAGAAGCATCCTTGGCTGAAAATATTGGAGAAAAGTTAACAAATATAGATGGCTTATCTCAGGATGTATTTATTTTGGTGTGTAAACCAGAATTATTTGTGTCCACAAAAGAAGTATATGAAGCTATAGATTCTAAAACTATTAAAAAAAGGCCAGACAATAAATTGTTAATAGAGCTGTTAAAAGAGAATAACATAGAACTATTAGCAAAGAATATGTATAATGTCTTAGAATCCGTTACGAAGGAAAAATATCCTATCATTAATGAGATAGAAGAAATTATGATAAATAATAAGGCATTAGGAGCTATGATGAGTGGAAGTGGACCAACAGTTTTTGGATTATATGACAACGAAGATGATGCAGAAAAATGTAGAAAAATCTTATTAGAAAACTTCAAACAAGTATATCTAGTTAAAAGCTATAAAAAGGGGGTTGAAATAAATGGATAGTTTAACAAAATTAAATCTAGATAATTATAAGCCATTAAGAGATGTAGTATTTGAAAATCTAAGGACAGCTATCTTAGACGGTAATTTAAAAGCAGGTCAAAGACTTATGGAGGTACAACTGGCAGAACAATTAGGGGTAAGTAGAACTCCAATAAGAGAAGCTATTAGAAAATTAGAACTTGAAGGTTTAGTAGTAATGTTACCAAGAAAGGGAGCTTATGTAGCGAATATGTCATTTAAAGACTTAATAGACGTATTGGAAATAAGAGCAAGCTTAGAAGGGTTAGCAGCATCTTTAGCATCAGAAAGACGAAGAGATGAAGATATTGTTGAGTTAGAAAGAGTTGCAAAAGAATTTGAAAAAAGTGTAAGAGAAACTAACATAGACGATGTATTAAAAAAAGATGTAGAATTTCATGAGAAGATATTTATAATGGCAAATAATAAAAAATTATATCAATTAATAACTTCTTTATGGGAACAAGTGCATAGGTTCAGAGTAACGTATGTTTCAAACTATGAGGCATCACTAAGCCTAGTAGACGAGCATAATAGAATATTAGAAGCAATCAAAGAAGGTGACTCTGAATTAGCTAAAAAATATGCAACAGAGCATATAGAGTTGGCAGAACAATTTTTTATGGAAAACACAGTAAATGGTTAAATCAAAATAGGAATTATATTTGAAAGAAGGCGTAGCCTTCTTTTTTTTATTATGGGCTTTAGCCTGTTGAGTATGTATACTTAACATTAAACCACCCGCTATGCGGGTGCGGAAACGATAGTTATACTAAAAAATCACCTTTCCTGAGATATAATGTAGTTGTTCAGGCTACAAAATAATGAAAGGAAAGGTGATTTTATGGCAAATAAAACGAATAGCTTAGCCCATACAAAATGGCTATGCAAATATCATATTATCTTTACACCTAAGTATAGACGAAAAATTATATATAATCAATATCGAGAAAGCATAGGTCAAATAATTAGACAATTATGTAATTACAAAGGTGTTGAAATAATAGAAGGGCACTTGATACCCGACCATATACATATGTTGGTGAGTATACCACCTAAGTTTAGTGTATCTAGTTTTATGGGGTATTTGAAAGGCAAAAGTGCACTTATGATATTCGATAGACATGCTAATTTAAAATACAAATTTGGTAACAGACACTTTTGGGCCGAAGGTTTTTACGTTAGTACCGTAGGCCTTAACGAAGCAACAATTAAAAAATATATACAGGAACAAGAAAATCAAGACATATTAAAAGATAAATTAAGTGTTAAAGAATATAGAGACCCTTTCAAAGGGTAGTTGGTAACAAAAAATCCCTTTAGGGATTGCCTAGTATCAAAAGGCATTGTGGTCTGAACAAAGTGAAAACAGCGTCCTTTAGGCGCTGCCAGCAAAAAAGGCTTATAGCCTTAGTACAAACCACCCGTTTTACGGGTGGTTATGATTGTTTAAAATTATATGTTAACTCATTGTTTAAAATTATATGTTAACTCATTTATCTATAACATAGAATTTCAATTCTATTAACTTGAGTGAAGGAGTTGACTAAAATGAATTTTTATCATTGAAAAAATGAATATCACAATGATTTACCCTATATGATGCAAAGCAAATTTTTGTATAAAAAAATAATAAATGGATACACTCAAAATATGAATTAATTTTTGAGGGGGATTATTATGAAAGTGAAGAATATAAAAAAAAGAATACATATACTACTTAGTATTTTGATTGCTATATTATCATTAACTACTTTAATAATGTCAAAAGAAATAAATAAAATAGAAGCATATAGCTATGATTATAAAGAAAAATTAATAAGATTTCACGTTATAGCTAATAGCGATACAGATGAGGATCAAGAATTAAAATTGAAAGTTAGAGATGCAGTTATAGGTTATTTACAACCGAAACTTGAAAATTCTAAATCAATTGAAGAAAGTGAAGCAATTATAAAAGATGAATATGATAACTTAGAAAAAATAAGTAAGAAGATTATATTTGAGAACGGGTATGATTACAGTGTTAATGTTGGGTTGCAATATAGTAATTTTCCAGCTAAACAATACTCAAGTGTAGTATTACCAGCAGGTAAATATAAGGCTTTAAAGATCATCATAGGAGATGGTAAAGGTAAGAACTGGTGGTGTGTAATGTTTCCTCCTCTTTGCTTTGTAGATGAACAAAATGGAATAATAGATGAGAAAACTGATAATAAGTTAAAAGAAATATTAACACCACAAGAATATGATTTAATAATGGCGAAAAACAAAACTGAAGTAACTAATTTAAAGTTTAAATTTAAAATAACAGAAATATTTCAAGATTTGTTTTAAATCAAGAATAAAATAAAAAGGAGTGACTTTAACTATGGATAGGTGCTATAAAACACTTATAGTATCACTATTAGTTTTAGGCAATGTATTTGTATCTATAAAACAAATATATGCACTAGAATATTATTATTTAGACAATAAAACAAAAAATTGTTTTATGCAAGTACAAGAACGAGATGAAAAAAAGGAAGCAGTTATAAATCTTAATGATGAACAAATAATGTTATTATCAAAATTAATAGCAGGAGAAGCTAGGGGAGAAAGTTATGAAGGACAAGTTGCTGTAGCAGCAGTTGTAATTAATAGAGTGAAGGATTCTAGGTTCCCAGATTCATTAGAAGGAGTTATATATCAAAAAAATGCATTTTCTGTAGTTAAAAATGGGACTATATATGCAGAGCCAACAAGTTCTACATATAGAGCTGCTCAGGAGGCACTATATGGGAGTGATCCAACCAATAATGCAATATATTTCTGGAACCCAGAGATATCTACATGTAATTGGATAAACACATTAACTCCTCACTTAAGAATAGGAAATCATGTTTTTGCTAAATAAAATAGAATTTCAAATAAAAAAGTAAAGGAGTTTTACTCCTTTATTTTTTTTATAAAATAAATTATAATTATCATTTAGATAGTAAAATATAAAACGAAATGCTTTACTTAAAAAAGCCCTATTTAGAAGGAGGCAATGTATTGGAAGTTAAAATTAATATCCATACTATTCAATATAATGAATATGGAGAACAAAATGACATAAAAGTAAAGGCTACGGGTACTTTATATGAAAAAAAAGATAATACATATGTAGTTTATAAGGAAAAAGAAGATGGTAAAGAAACAACAACATCTATTAAAATTGAAAATGATAAGGTAACAATAAAAAGATTTGGTGAAATAAATTCAACTATGGTTTTTAAAGCAAATCAAACAATTAATTCTAATTATGCAACACAACAAGGGATGTTTATTGTAGAAACAAAAACTAAAAAATTAAGTATAATAAAAGAAGGAAATATTATCATTGATATAGATTATAATATAGAAATAATAGATATGTTTAAAGGTCGTAATAAAATAAAAATAAATATTTATCAATAAATAAAGTTAAAAAATAAATATTTTTAATGGAATAAAATTAAAGGTAGTTAAAATACTACCTTTTGTTTCATTTATTTGTTATCATTATAACTATAGTGTTTAAAAATATTCTTAAAAAATAGGATAAATATAAACAAGGATTTGAAGTTTTTTTATAGAAAATAGTACTAGTAGTTAAGAATTTCATTAATTAAAAATTTGATGCAAATAAGTAAGACAATTAAATTAATTATTGATAAAATTAATTGTAATAGAGGTATAAAATATGATATTTGAAAAAACACTAAGTACGATAAAAAAATACAACTTAATTGAAAATGGAGACAAAATTGTATTAGGTCTCTCTGGAGGGCCGGATTCAGTTTGTTTATTACATATATTGAATAGATTAAAAGAAGTTATGGACATAGAAGTTTATGCAGCGCATTTAAATCACCAGATTAGAGGGATGGAAGCCCAAAAGGATGCTTTATATGTTTCACAATTGTGTGAAAGTTTAGGAATAACTTTTTTTGTTAAATCTATAAATGTACCACAATATTGTAAGGAAAATAAGTTGTCCTTAGAAGAGGGAGCAAGGAAATTAAGGTATGAAATGTTCTTTGAAATAAAAGAAAAATTAAATGCAAATAAAATAGCTATAGCTCATAATATGAATGACCAAGCTGAAACCGTTTTAATGCGTATGATGAGAGGTACAGGCTTACAAGGATTAAAAGGGATCGATTATATAAGAGATGACGCTATAATTAGGCCGATTTTAGAAATTGAGAGATCTGAAATAGAAGCTTACTGTGAAAAGTATAAATTAAATCCAAGAATAGATGCTACAAACCTAGAAAATATATATACAAGGAATAAAATCAGGTTAGATCTTATACCATATATGAAGGATAATTTTAATTCTAATATAATAGAATCCATAGTGAGAATGAGTAATAGCTTGAGAATTGATAATGATTATATAGAAGAAGAGGCTTTTAAAAAATTTAAAGAAGTAGCTTTTATAAATGGATACAATTTGGAAATTAAACTAGATAAATATATAAATTTACATAAGTCATTAAAAAGTAGAATTATTAGATTGGGAATAAAATATGTTTTAGGAGATACGAATTTTATAGACCAAAAACATGTAGAAGAAGTTTTAGACTTAGATGGTGAAAATAAAATTGATAAAAAAATAGTTCTTCCAAGAGGATTATTTGTTTATAGACAAAAGAATAAGCTGGTATTTACAACAAAAGAAATTATATTTGAGGAAATAGAATTCTCTTATAAAGTACCTAAAAATGGGTTTGTCAAAATAAATGAAGCTAATATGATTATTGAAACTGAAACAATGTCTATAAGTAGGTATAAGGCTTTGAAAAGAGATAAATCATTAAAATGGTTTGATTGTAATAAAATTAAAGGGGGGATAGTTGTAAGGAATAGAAAGTCAGGGGATAAAATAAAACTTTCTATGGGAAGTAAAAAATTGAAGGAATTATTCATAGATTTAAAAATTCCAAAAGAAGAAAGATATAAAATTCCAGTAATGCAAGATGATAATGGGATTTTATGTGTTGGAAATTTTAGAAATAGTGAAGAATATAAGGTTGATGAAACCACAAAAGAAGTCTTAAAGATTTGCTTTAAGAAAATTAAGAATTAAACAACGTATGAAAGGAGGGCTTCTTTTGAACAAAATTTTAAAAGGAGCAGGTTTTTATCTGTTACTGTTTATGATAATAATAGGTATAGTCCAATTCTCAGGTACTAAGACAACTAAGGTTGAAGAGTTAAAGTTTTCTGAAGTTTATAAAAATCTAACTGAAGAAAATATATCGAGAATACACTTTGTTGATGGAACTTCTGTAGAAGGAACAATAAAAGATTCAAATAAGAAGTTCACATCATATATACCGAGTGAAGTATTAGGAGATAAATTAGCTAATGAAATATTAGGTCAAGCAGTAGAAAATAAATTAGTATTTGATGGGGAAGCACAACCACAAACACCTTGGTTTGTAAGTATGTTACCAACTATTCTTCTAATTGGGTTCATGATTATAATATGGTTTGTCTTTATGAATCAGTCTCAAGGTGGAGGCGGAAAGGTTATGAGTTTTGGAAAATCCAAGGCTAGGGTTCATAAAGATGATGAAAAGACAAGAGTTACATTCAAAGATGTGGCAGGGCTGTCGGAGGAAAAAGAAGATCTGCAAGAAGTTGTTGATTTTTTAAAGAACCCCAAAAGGTATATTAACTTAGGTGCTAGAATTCCTAAGGGTATATTAATGGTTGGTCCTCCAGGTACAGGAAAGACATATTTATCAAGAGCTGTTGCAGGAGAAGCTGGAGTGCCATTTTTCAGTATAAGTGGTTCTGACTTCGTTGAAATGTTTGTAGGTGTTGGAGCATCTAGAGTAAGAGATTTATTTGAGCAAGCTAAGAAAAGTGCACCTGCAATAATATTTATAGATGAAATAGATGCTGTTGGTAGAAAAAGAGGCGCTGGACTTGGTGGAGGACATGATGAGAGAGAACAAACTCTTAACCAGCTTCTAGTAGAGATGGATGGTTTTGGAGTTAATCAAGGAATAATAATTATGGCAGCTACAAATAGACCAGACATTCTAGACCCTGCATTACTTAGACCAGGTAGATTTGACAGAGAAGTAGTAGTTGGAGTACCAGATGTTAGAGGTAGAGAAGCTATATTTGAAGTTCATTCAAAAAATAAACCTTTAGCACATGATGTAAATAAAGAAGTTTTAGCTAAGAGAACTCCAGGGTTTACGCCAGCAGATATTGAAAATATAATGAATGAGGCTGCTATATTAACAGCTAGAAAAAGAGAAAAAGAAATTCATATGGATACTATAGAAGAAGCTATAACAAAAGTTATGGTTGGTGTAGCTAAAAAGTCTAGAGTTGTTAGTGATAAAGATAGAAAACTTACAGCTTATCATGAGGCAGGGCATGCTATTTGTATGCATATACTTCCAAATGTAAGCTCAGTTCACCAAGTGACCATAATACCGAGGGGTAGAGCTGGTGGATTTACTGAGCCTCTTCCACAAGAAGACCAAATGTATGGTACTAAGAATGAAATGTTAGAAACTATAGTAATGGCTCTTGGTGGTAGGGTTGCAGAAGAATTAATTATGGAAGACATTTCAACAGGAGCATCCAACGACTTAGAAAGAGTTACAGCAATAGCAAGAGCTATGGTAACAAAATATGGTATGAGTGAAAAAATGGGTCCTATGGTATACGGAGATAGTGATGATGAAGTATTCTTAGGAAATAGCATAACTACTAAGAAAAATTACTCAGAAGAGATAGCTTTTGAGATAGATAAAGAAGTTAGATCGATAGTTGAAAATGCTTATGCAGAGTGTAAACAAATATTAAATAAAAATATGGATAAATTACACTATGTTGCAAAAGGATTACTGCTATATGAAACTTTAGATTCAGAACAATTTATGCAAGCATTTAATGAAGAGTTATCATTAGATGAAAAAGATGTATTTGCAAAAAAAGAAGAATCAAAAGTTATTCTTGATGAGGAAGAAGATACACAAGAAGAATCTAATGAAGAAGAAAAGGCTAATTTACGCAAATCAAAATTAGAAGAGTTTAAATTGCCAGAAGATGATAATGAATAATTTAAATATAAAAACAGGGCTTGCATTAAAGTCCTGTTTTTATTTATATATAATATAATTAGTGTATAATTAATTTATAAAAAAGGCGAAATAATAGAGGTGAAGTATGAGAGATAAAATAATAGAAGTTATTTTAAATAGTGGAACAAATTTTGTGTCGGGAGAAGAATTATCAAAAAAGTTAGGAATATCTAGAACAGCCATATGGAAACATATCAATATTTTACGAGAAGAAGGCTACGATATAGAATCTGTTAATAAAAAAGGTTATAGACTGATAGGTTCACAAAAGGATTTATTAAACCCACAAAATATTTATCATAATTTAAAAACAGAGATTATAGGAAAAAATGTGATTCATCTTGAAAGTGTAGATTCAACTAATGATTACTTAAAGAAAATAGGTAATGATGTCCAAGAAGGCACTGTAGTTATAAGTGAAGAACAAACAAAAGGCAAAGGAAGATTGGGGAGAAATTGGCAATCAAAATCTAAAGAAGGTATATGGATGAGCATAATACTTAAACCAGAGATTATACCGTATAAAGCTCCTTTTATAACTTTAATAGCAGGAGCAGCTATAGTAAAAGCGTTAAACAACTTACAAGTACCTGCAAAGATTAAATGGCCAAATGATATTATTATAAATGATAAAAAAGTAAGTGGTATATTAACTGAGTTATCTGCCGAAATTGAAAGGATTAACTATGTGGTAGTTGGAATAGGCATGAATGTGAAGAACCTAAATTTCGATAAAGAGTTAGAAGAAAAGGCGACATCTTTGCATAAAGAAAATTATTATTTATCAAGGGTAGAAATAGTGTCACAAATTCTTTATGAGTTTGAAAATTTATATAATGATTATATAGTAAATGATTATAAAGAAGATACTATACAAATTTGTAAAGAATACTCAGCAATAATAAATAAAGATGTATACATAATTAAAGGTGATGAAAAAGAAATAGTCAAATGTATTGATATCAGTGATAACGGAAATTTAATAGTAAGAGATAGCAATAATAATGTACAAGAAATTTTGTCAGGAGAAGTTTCAATAAGAGGAGTTAAAGGATATGTATAATAATATTTTAGATGTGAAAGGTCTAAAAGTTGGTCAAGTAGAAGATGAAGATGCTTTAACTGGATGTACTGTTGTAATGTGTGAAGAAGGTGCAACTTGTGGAGTAGATGTTAGAGGATCTGCTCCAGGAACTAGAGAAACAGATTTACTAGACCCAATAAACTCAGTTCAAAAAATACATGCGGTGGTATTATCTGGAGGATCGGCTTTTGGATTGGAGTCTACATGCGGTGTAAGTAAATATCTAGAAGAAAAAAATATAGGATTTGATGTTGGGGTTTGTAAAGTACCTATTGTAACAGGAGCTGTATTATTTGATCTAGGTGTAGGAGATTATAAAGTAAGGCCAGATAAAGAAATGGGGTACCAGGCTTGTTTAAATGCTAGTGAGACTGAATTAAAACAAGGTAACTATGGAGCAGGATGTGGAGCAACTGTAGGAAAAATAAAAGGATTAGACTATGTAACAAAAGGTGGAATAGGAAGTTACTCAATTAAACTTGATAATGGAGTAGTGGTATCAGCATTAATAGCTGTTAATGCCTTTGGAGATATATATGAGGACGGAAAAGTAATAGCTGGAGTATTAAATGATGACAAAACAAAATTATTAAATACATATGAAATAATGAAGTCAGGTTCTATGAAGGGTGGATTTAAAATAGATAATACAACTATAGGTATAGTTGCCACTAATGCAAAATTAACAAAAGCTCAATGTAAAAAAATATCTCAAATGGCTCATGATGGTTATGCAAAAGCAATATTTCCTATACATACACCTCATGATGGAGACACAATATTTACTATGTCAACGGGAGAAATAGAGGTTGATTCAGATATTACTTTATTAGGGTGTTTAGCAGCTGAGGTAGTAGAAAAAAGCGTTATAAATGCTATAAAAAATGCTAAAAACGTAAAGAATATTATTTCTTATAATGAATTAGAAAATAAGAAATAATAATATCATATAAAAAAATTGCACTATATATGTTTATAGAATATTGTTGACAATGCAAAAAGTCACTGTTAAAATTGTCTTGTTATATAGCTGACATCTTCTTAACGAAGAGTCTGACTTGGTTGACATTTAAGAGTCGCAAAAGTCAAAACTAAATAAAACTAAAATAGTCCGGCATCTTTTAAGAGCTGGAACGGAGGTGTATTTTTATTATGATTAACACACAAGCATCAGCACAAAGAAGGCTGAATGTAAGAAGGATGACTGTAATAGGAGTTTTATCTGCAATTTCTATTATGATGTCAATGTTACCATTTATAGGTTATATACCTATAGGACCTATGAAAGCAACTATAATGCATATACCAGTTATTATAGGGGCAATTATAGAAGGTCCGGTAGTAGGCGCAACAATAGGGTTAATCTTTGGATTAACAAGTTTATGGAATGCAATAACACAACCAGTATTATTGTCACCATTATTTATAAATCCGCTTGTATCTGTGCTTCCTAGAATATTAATAGGAATAGTGGCTTATTATGTATATCAAGGTGTATACAAAACAAGTAAAAAGGTATATGCTTCAGGATTTATAGCAGGTATAATTGGATCTCTTGCTAATACAGCTGGCGTTTTAGGTATGATTTATATACTATATGCAGATAAATATCTAGCACTTATGGAACAACAGGGTGCAAGCGCGGCCAAACTATTATTTGGCATTGTTTTAACAAGCGGAGTACCAGAAGCTTTAGTTGCAGGATTAATAGTATCTGCAGTTTCAGTGGCACTAATAAGAAAAGGCAAAAAATAGAAGGAAGGTTTAAACATATGCTATTAGTATTTGATGTAGGAAATACAAATATGGTTATAGGTGTATATGAAGGAAAAACTTTAGTAAAAGACTGGAGGATTTGCACAGATATACACAAAACATCTGATGAATATGGAATGTTAATAAGTAATTTATTAACTTATGATAAAATAGACTTAAAATCAATTGATGATGTAATAATATCTTCAGTTGTTCCAAATGTAATGCATGCTTTAGAAAACTTCTGTATAAAGTATTGCGGTAAAAAGCCTATGATAGTAGGTCCTGGGATAAAAACAGGGCTAAATATAAAATATGATAATCCTAAACAAGTAGGAGCAGATAGAATAGTAAATGCTGTGGCTGCAATCGAAAAATATGGAAGTCCACTTATAATAGTAGACTTTGGAACAGCTACTACATTTTGTGCAATATCTGAAAAAACAGAGTATCTAGGTGGAACAATATGTCCAGGTCTTAAGATATCAAGTGAAGCATTATTTAATGGTGCAGCTAAACTTCCTAGGGTTGAACTTCTTAAACCAGGTAAAACTATTTGTAAAACTACAGTGGAAGCAATGCAATCAGGAATAATATACGGATACGTTGGACAGGTAGAAAAAATAATATCAATGATGAAAAAAGAATTATGTAGTGAAAGTATAAAAGTTATAGCTACAGGAGGATTATCTTCTCTTATTCATTCAGAAACTGATAGCATAGATTATGTAGATAGATTCTTAACTTTAGAAGGATTAAGGTTAATACACGAAAAAAATAAATAAAAATCACGAAGGAATTGGTATAATCCAATTCCTTTTTAATATGTAAAAATAATACAATACAAAATAATAATAGTATATTTTCATAATTTGTAATAATATATTTAGAGTAGTTAATTAAAATTTGGAAAAATGTTAATCATTATAAATAATTCATAATTAAAAGGAGACAGAAGATGAAAATAGGCAATGTCCAATTAAATAATAAAGTTTTTTTATCTCCTATGGCAGGTGTAACAGACTTACCCTTTAGATTAATTTGTAAAGAAAAAGGATGTGGGATGCTTTATACGGAGATGATAAATGCTAAGGCTCTTTGCTATGATGATGAAAATACTAAAAATATGTTAAAAATAGAAGATGAAGAACATCCTATTGCAGTTCAAATATTTGGATCAGAACCAGAATTTATGGGAAAAGCAGCAGCTATAATGAATGAATATTCAAATGAAATTTTGGATATAAATATGGGATGTCCAGCACCGAAAGTTATAAAAAACGGTGATGGATCTGCTTTGATGAGAAATCCTAAATTAGCAGCAGAAGTTTTAAGTTCAGTAGTTAAGAACTCAAAAAAACCAGTTACATTAAAAATAAGAAAAGGCTGGGATGATAATAGTATAAATGCTGTGGAGATAGCTAAAATAGCAGAAGAATGTGGAATAAGTGCATTAGCTATACACGGTAGAACAAGAGAACAATTTTATTCTGGTAAAGCAGATTGGGATATAATTGAACAAATAAAGCAAACTATAAAGATACCTGTAATAGGTAATGGTGACGTATTTGATGTTGAAGATGCAGTAAATATGTTAGAAAAAACTAAATGTGATGCTATAATGATTGGTAGGGGTGCGCAAGGAAACCCTTGGATATTTAAAAGAATAAATCATTATATAGAAACAGGAAAAATATTACCAGAGGCAACACTAGAAGAAAAAATAACTACATCAATAAAACACATGAATTTAGCAGTAGCTGAACATGGAGAGTATGTTGCTGTAAGAGAAATGAGAAAACATATAGGTTGGTATTTAAAAGGTTTAAAAAACTCTGCTAAATACAGAGATCAAATTAATAAAATAACAGATTACAAAGAAGTAATTGCTATGTTAGAAGAGTATATGGAACACTCCTTGACACAAATAAGATAGTGACTTATAATATAGCGCATAATAAATCAATAGGAATAAATGTAAAATATGCTGAATAATCATATTTTAAAAATATATAGAAGGAGTTGTAGGGGTTATGGTAGAAAAACAAGAGATACTTACACAAGAAGGTTACAACAAAATAGAAGAAGAAGTAGAGTACTTAAAAACAGTTAAGAGAAAAGAAGTTGCAGAGAGAATAAAAGTAGCTATTTCATTTGGAGACTTATCAGAAAATGCTGAATACGATGAAGCTAAAAATGAGCAAGCTCAAGTAGAAGAAAGAATTGTAAAATTAGAAAATATTTTAAGAAAAGCTGTTATAATAGATGAAAGTCAAATAGACAGCAATATGGTAACAATTGGATCGACAGTTAAAGTGTATGATACTGATTTTGAAGAAGAAGTAGAATATACAATAGTAGGTTCTGCAGAAGCTGATCCATACAATGGGAAAATATCAAATGAATCACCAGTAGGTAGCGCGTTTATAGGAAAACACAAAGGTGATGATGTTGAAGTTCAGGTACCAAACGGTGTTGTAATATATAAAATATTAGATATAAGAAGATAGTTTAATTAAGATTTAATAAGAAGAGACTTGGAGGAAAAAAATGAGTAAAGATCAACAAAATGTGATTGATAACCAAGAAGACCTTACAGAAGTACTTAAAGTAAGAAGAGAAAAATTAGCTAAATTACAAGAAATGGGAAGAGATCCATTCGTACAAAGTAGATATGATAGAACTAACTATTCTATGGATATAAAAAATAACTTTGAAGAAATGGATGGAAAAGTTGTTAAAATAGCTGGACGTATAATGAGTAAAAGACTTCAAGGTAAAGCTGGATTTATAGATATCCAAGACCAAGAAGGAAGAATACAATGCTACGTAAGAAAAGACCAAATAGGTGAAGAAGAATATGATTTATTCAAAACATACGATATAGGTGACATAATAGGTTTAGAAGGTGCTGTATTTAAAACAAAAAAAGAAGAAATATCAGTAAAAGCTTCTAGTGTAGTTTTATTATCTAAATCATTACAAGTTTTACCTGAAAAATATCATGGATTAAAAGATGTAGATTTAAGATACAGACAAAGATATGTAGACTTAATAGTTAATCCAGAAGTAAAACAAGCATTCTTAACAAGAACAAAAGCTTTAAAAGCATTAAGAAACTACTTAGATACTAGAGGATTCTTAGAAGTTGAAACACCAATATTAAATACAATAGCTGGTGGAGCAAATGCTAGACCTTTCGTAACACATCACAATACACTAGATATACCAATGTACTTAAGAATAGCAAATGAATTATACTTAAAAAGACTTATAGTAGGTGGATTTGATAAAGTATACGAAATGGGTAGAATGTTCAGAAATGAAGGAATGGATGTTAACCATAACCCAGAATACACTGCTATAGAAATGTACCAAGCGTATGCTGACTTCAATGATATGATGGAATTAACTGAAAATGTTATAGCTCATATGGCAGAAGTTGCTACAGGAAGCACAGTTGTAAACTTCCAGGGTACTGAAATAGATTTTAAACCACCATGGAAAAGAATGACTATGATAGAATGTGTTAAGGAATATGCTGGTGTGGACTTTGATACAATAGAAACTGATGAAGAAGCTTTAGCAGTAGCTAGAGAAAAAGGAATAGAAATAACTCCTGGAATGAGAAGAGGAGAAGTTATAAATGCATTCTTTGAAGAATTTGGTGAAGATAAATTAATACAACCAACATTTATAACTCATCATCCAGTTGAAGTATCGCCTCTTGCTAAAAGAAATGCTGAAGATCCAAGAAAAACTGATAGATTTGAAGCTTTTGCAAATAAATGGGAATTAGCTAACGCATTCTCTGAACTTAATGACCCAATCGACCAAAAAGGAAGATTTATGGATCAAATGAGAAAGAAAGAATTAGGTGATGATGAAGCTTGTGATATGGACGAGGACTTCATAAATGCACTAGAAGTAGGTTTACCTCCAACAGGTGGACTTGGAATAGGTATAGATAGAGTTATGATGTTACTTACTAACTCTGCATCAATAAGAGATGTAATACTATTCCCAACTATGAAACCTATTGATCAAAATAAAAACCAAATAGAAGAATAGTCTTAATATAGAAAACTCATGCTTATTAACTTTAATGGTTGTATAAGTATGAGTTTTTTGATTATATAAAAATATAACCATTTTTACTACAAAAATTAATTACTATATCAACAGTAAAATATAAAAAACATGAAGAAAAAATGTTGTTACCTAATTTAAAATGATAAAAAAGAAAAAATAGTATTTTATTATGAGAATAATGGAAGAAAAATTATTAAAGGAAAAAGTAACAAATACTTAGAAATGAATATAAAAATTAATGTTATACGGAAGGGGCTATGAAAATGAATCAAATTATGTCATGGATATGTCTTATAAGTATATGCTTTTTATCTTTGCAGGTCATGATTTTTATATGTGAGGATACACTAAAAGTATTTAATAAAGTTAGTTGTAATAATAAAAATAATAACAAAAAGCCAGCTACTGCAAATGTTGCGTATGATTATAAAAATAAAATAGCAAAATAAATAAAAAAGTATTGACCTATTGTATTATAAATGATATAGTATTACTTGTCCTTGAGATAGGGACAAAACGTCAGCAAAAAACTTCTTAAAAAAGTAGTTGACAAAGAAAAACAGCTTTGGTAGAATGAAAAAGCTGAAACAAGCAAAAGAACTTTGAAAATTAAACAGTAGGTTAATAATAAATTAATTCTTTAAGAATTAAACACAAACAAACCAAGCCAGATATTCAGATAATGATTAGCTGAGCAATTGGACAACTTTTATTTGAGAGTTTGATCCTGGCTCAGGATGAACGCTGGCGGCGTGCCTAACACATGCAAGTCGAGCGATTCTCTTCGGAGAAGAGCGGCGGACGGGTGAGTAACGCGTGGGTAACCTGCCTCATACACATGGATAACATACCGAAAGGTATGCTAATACAGGATAATATAAGAGATTCACATGGATTTCTTATCAAAGCTCCGGCGGTATGAGATGGACCCGCGTCTGATTAGCTAGTTGGTAAGGTAACGGCTTACCAAGGCGACGATCAGTAGCCGACCTGAGAGGGTGATCGGCCACATTGGAACTGAGACACGGTCCAAACTCCTACGGGAGGCAGCAGTGGGGAATATTGCACAATGGGCGAAAGCCTGATGCAGCAACGCCGCGTGAGTGATGAAGGCCTTCGGGTCGTAAAACTCTGTCCTCAAGGAAGATAATGACGGTACTTGAGGAGGAAGCCCCGGCTAACTACGTGCCAGCAGCCGCGGTAATACGTAGGGGGCTAGCGTTATCCGGATTTACTGGGCGTAAAGGGTGCGTAGGTGGTTTCTTAAGTCAGGAGTGAAAGGCTACGGCTCAACCGTAGTAAGCTCTTGAAACTGGGGAACTTGAGTGCAGGAGAGGAAAGTGGAATTCCTAGTGTAGCGGTGAAATGCGTAGATATTAGGAGGAACACCAGTAGCGAAGGCGGCTTTCTGGACTGTAACTGACACTGAGGCACGAAAGCGTGGGGAGCAAACAGGATTAGATACCCTGGTAGTCCACGCCGTAAACGATGAGTACTAGGTGTCGGGGGTTACCCCCCTCGGTGCCGCAGCTAACGCATTAAGTACTCCGCCTGGGGAGTACGCTCGCAAGAGTGAAACTCAAAGGAATTGACGGGGACCCGCACAAGTAGCGGAGCATGTGGTTTAATTCGAAGCAACGCGAAGAACCTTACCTAAGCTTGACATCCTTTTGACCGATGCCTAATCGCATTTTTCCCTTCGGGGACAGAAGTGACAGGTGGTGCATGGTTGTCGTCAGCTCGTGTCGTGAGATGTTGGGTTAAGTCCCGCAACGAGCGCAACCCTTGCCTTTAGTTGCCAGCATTAAGTTGGGCACTCTAGAGGGACTGCCAGGGATAACCTGGAGGAAGGTGGGGATGACGTCAAATCATCATGCCCCTTATGCTTAGGGCTACACACGTGCTACAATGGGTGGTACAGAGGGCAGCCAAGTCGTGAGGCCGAGCTAATCCCTTAAAGCCATTCTCAGTTCGGATTGTAGGCTGAAACTCGCCTACATGAAGCTGGAGTTACTAGTAATCGCAGATCAGAATGCTGCGGTGAATGCGTTCCCGGGTCTTGTACACACCGCCCGTCACACCACGGAAGTTGGGGGCGCCCGAAGCCACTTAGCTAACCCTTTTGGGAAGCGAGTGTCGAAGGTGAAATCAATAACTGGGGTGAAGTCGTAACAAGGTAGCCGTATCGGAAGGTGCGGCTGGATCACCTCCTTTCTAGGGAGAATTAACCTACTGTTTAATTTTGAGGGTTCTTTAACTCTTACAAAAAAATATTGATAAGATTCGACAAAGTAATTATAATATATTTTGTTGAAAAATATATGGGGGTATAGCTCAGCTGGGAGAGCACCTGCCTTGCACGCAGGGGGTCAACGGTTCGATCCCGTTTATCTCCACCATTTGTACTTACTTGTTAAGTGCTTTAGTACTTTGAAAACTGCATAACATTTAGTGATATGACATTATAAAAGAAGAAGATAAACTTCTTAAAAAATATATCATATAAAGAAGATAACTTTTAAAAATATCAAACTTTGATAACTGGTCAAGTTATTAAGGGTGTAGGGCGAATGCCTTGGCACTAGGAGCCGATGAAGGACGCGATAAGCTGCGATAAGCTTGGGGGAGTTGCACGTAAACTTTGATCCCAAGATTTCCGAATGAGGAAACTCACTTAGAGTAATGTCTAAGTATGGTATGATGAATACATAGTCATGCCAGGGGAACCCGGGGAACTGAAACATCTAAGTACCCGGAGGAAGAGAAAGAAATTCGATTCCGTAAGTAGCGGCGAGCGAACGCGGAACAGGCCAAACCAATAAAGTTTTCTTTGTTGGGGTTGCGGACATATCATAAAGTTGAGGAATTGTAAGTGAAGAGAGTTGGAAAGCTCCGCTATAAAGTGTAAAAGCCACGTAGTTGAAACAAGAAATCGATAGATATGATCCAGAGTACCACGGGACACGTGAAACCCTGTGGGAAGCAGGAGGGACCATCCTCCAAGCCTAAATACTACCTAGTGACCGATAGCGTATAGTACCGTGAGGGAAAGGTGAAAAGAACCCCGGGAGGGGAGTGAAATAGAACCTGAAACCCTACACTTACAAGCTGTAGGAGCACATTACTTGTGTGACTGCGTACTTTTTGTAGAACGGGCCAACGAGTTACGTTACCTAGCAAGGTTAAGCACTTAAGGTGTGGAGCCGTAGCGAAAGCGAGTCTTAACTGGGCGTTTAGTTAGTTGACGTAGACCCGAAACCGGGCGACCTATCCATGGGCAGGTTGAAGCGAAAGTAAAATTTCGTGGAGGACCGAACCCACGAGCGTTGAAAAGCTCGGGGATGACCTGTGGATAGCGGTGAAATTCCAATCGAGCCCGGAGATAGCTGGTTCTCTCCGAAATAGCTTTAGGGCTAGCCTCAAGGTTTAGAGAAGCGGAGGTAGAGCACTGAATGTCCTAGGGGGTATTGCACTTACCGAAGACTATCAAACTCCGAATGCCGTATTCTTATACTTGGGAGTCAGACTGTGGGTGATAAGATTCATAGTCAAAAGGGCAACAGCCCAGATCGTCAGCTAAGGTCCCTAAATGTACGTTAAGTGGTAAAGGATGTGGGATTGCACAGACAACCAGGATGTTGGCTTAGAAGCAGCCACTCATTTAAAGAGTGCGTAATAGCTCACTGGTCGAGTGATCCTGCGCCGAAAATTTCCGGGGCTAAAACGTACTACCGAAGCTACGGCATCATTTATGATGGGTAGGAGAGCTTTCTATACGGATTGAAGCATTACCGTAAGGAGATGTGGACTGTATAGAAGTGAGAATGTTGGCATGAGTAGCGAGATGTGGGTGAGAATCCCACAGACCGTAAACCCAAGGTTTCCAGGGGAAGGTTCGTCCGCCCTGGGTTAGTCAGGACCTAAGCCGAGGCCGAAAGGCGTAGGTGATGGACAACAGGTTGATATTCCTGTACCACCAATAACCGTTTGAGAAATGGGATGACACAGAAGGATAAGCTAACCGTACTGTTGGTTATGTACGGGCAAGTATTGAGGCAGTTCTAATAGGCAAATCCGTTAGAATAATGCTGGGGTACGATGCGGAGCGAAATTTAGTAGCGAAGTAGCTGATTTCACACTGTCGAGAAAAGTCTCTATCGAGGTTAAAGGTGCCTGTACCGCAAACCGACACAGGTGGGTGAGGAGAGTATCCTAAGGCCAGCCAGAGAACTGTTGTTAAGGAACTCGGCAAAATGACCCCGTAACTTAGGGAGAAGGGGTGCCATGGAAACATGGCCGCAGAGAATAGGCCCAAGCGACTGTTTACCAAAAACATAGGTTTCTGCTAAGTCGCAAGACGATGTATAGGAGCTGACGCCTGCCCGGTGCTGGAAGGTTAAGGGGATCTGTTAGGGCAACCGAAGCAGTGAACTTAAGCCCCAGTAAACGGCGGCCGTAACTATAACGGTCCTAAGGTAGCGAAATTCCTTGTCGGGTAAGTTCCGACCCGCACGAAAGGCGTAACGATTTGGGCACTGTCTCAACAACAGACTGGGTGAAATTGTAATACCGGTGAAGATGCCGGTTACCTGCGACAGGACGGAAAGACCCCATGGAGCTTTACTGTAGCTTGACATTGAGTCTCGGTGCTACATGTACAGGATAGGTGGGAGGCTATGAAGCATGGACGTCAGTCTGTGTGGAGCCATCCTTGGGATACCACCCTTGTAGTACTGAGATTCTAACCAGCTGCCTTGAATCAGGTAGTGGGACACTGTCAGGTGGACAGTTTGACTGGGGCGGTCGCCTCCTAAAAAGTAACGGAGGCGCTCAAAGGTTCTCTCAGTACGGTCGGAAATCGTACGAAGAGTGTAAAGGCAGAAGAGAGCTTGATTGCAAGACATACAGGTCGAGCAAGGACGAAAGTCGGACTTAGTGATCCGGTGGTACCGCATGGAAGGGCCATCGCTCAACGGATAAAAGCTACCCTGGGGATAACAGGCTGATCTCCCCCAAGAGTCCACATCGACGGGGAGGTTTGGCACCTCGATGTCGGCTCATCACATCCTGGGGCTGTAGTAGGTCCCAAGGGTTGGGCTGTTCGCCCATTAAAGTGGTACGCGAGCTGGGTTCAGAACGTCGTGAGACAGTTCGGTCCCTATCCGTCGCAGGCGTAGGAAATTTGAGGAGACCTGTCCTTAGTACGAGAGGACCGGGATGGACGTACCGCTGGTGTACCAGTTGTTCTGCCAAGGGCATAGCTGGGTAGCTAAGTACGGAAAGGATAAGCGCTGAAAGCATCTAAGCGCGAAGCCTACTTCAAGATAAGATTTCCCACCGTAAGGTTAAGACCCCATGAAGACTACATGGTTGATAGGTCAGAGGTGGAAGTGTGGTAACATATGTAGCTTACTGATACTAATAGGTCGAGGACTTGACCAATATAATTTATATCTTAAATGTTTGCAGTTTTGAAAGTACTAACAAAAGTTAATACTTTAATATAAAGATTATGTGGTTATTATAGCAAAGAGGATACACCTGTTCCCATTCCGAACACAGAAGTTAAGCTCTTGAGCGGCGATGGTACTTGGGGGGCGACCTCCTGGGAGAGTAGCACGTAGCCACGTAATTTTTTTATAAAAAATACAAGCCATGTAAAAAACCAACTAAAGAAGCCATGTAAATTAGTTTTTACATGGCTTTTTCGTATATTTGTATAGGATTTTAATCCATTATTTCTAAAATGAAATTTTCCAATCTATTTAATCCTTCTAAAAATTCTTTTTCCGAGCAAGCGTAAGATATACGTACATATTCATCAATTCCAAAAGCTTTACCAGGAACTATGGCCACATTGTATTTAGATAGGAATTCATCACAAAACTCAATAGAAAAACTTTCGTTATATTTATATTTTTTAGCAACTTGTGACAAGTCTATAAATACATAGAATGCACCATTTGGATAAATATAGTCTGTATATTTCATGGTATCCAATTTAGAAGTAATTAAATCTCTTCTAGATTTATATGTGTTTACCATATTATCTATATCCTTTTTACAATACTTCAATGCTCCATATCCTATATATTGTGCCGTTAAAGATGGGTGAGAAACTAAGTGACCTTGTATTGCGCTAATTCCCTGCGCTATTTCTTTATTTGAAGCAGTGTACCCTAATCGAAGTCCAGTCATTGCAGCTGATTTTGCAAATCCATTAATAGTAATAGTAATATTTTTTACTTCTTCCCCCAAAGATGCAACAGACACAAATTTATCATTATAACAAATTCTTTCATAAATTTCGTCAGATAATATATAGATATTTTTTTCTAAACATACATTTACTATTTTTAATAACTCTTCTTTTGTATAAACACTTCCTGTTGGATTGGATGGGTTGTTTAATAAAAGCATTTTAGTCTTGTCAGTTATATATTTTTCTAATAAATCAGCTGTTAATTTAAAGTCATTTGACTTATTTGTTTCAATTGGCACAGGAACTGCATTAACGAGTTTAGTCATCTCGGAATAACTTACCCAATATGGTTTTGGTATTAAAACTTCATCTCCTGGATCTGTGACTACTAACAAAGCATTTGTTATAGCATTTTTTGCACCACTAGATAGAACTATTTCATCTGAAGAATAACAACAGTTATTTTCCTCTAATAATTTCTTACAAATTTCATCTCTAAGTATAGTTAACCCAGGAACCAAATCATATTTTGTGCAATTTTCATTTAAAGATTGAACTCCGCATTCAAGAGCTTTTTTAGGAACATTAAAATCTGGCTCCCCTATACTTAAACTTATAACATCTTTACCTGATTCTCTCATTTTTTTTACCTTTGAACTAATTCCTATAGTGCAAGACGGTGAGATAATACTAAGTCGATTAGATAACATTTTTTTACCCCCTTAAATAAGTATATTATCTATAATACAATAAAATAAGAAAAATTTCATGAAAACTAATAACTTTTGTTGACAAAAAAATTTTTAAGTACTTTATAGACAAAGCCTTTTAATAAGTGTTATTCTATTATAAATAGTGGATATATACCACATATAGTGGTTAAACTATGAAAGTTATACAATATATAGTGATTAGGAGGTTTTTTTAATGTTAGACTATATTAGAAAAAGGGATGGAAGAATCGTAAAACTTAATGAAGATAGAATAACAAGAGCCATATTTAAAGCAGCTAGTGAAGTGGCAAAAGAAGAGGGAGTAGTACCTAGTTATGAGATGTCTGAAGAACTAAGTCAAAATGTAATAAAAATACTGAGTTCTAAATTTAAAGACACAATTCCTGGAGTTGAAGATATACAAAATATAGTAGTAAAAGTTTTAATAGAAGATGGTCATGCTAGAACTAGTGAAAAGTATATTACATATAGAAATGAAAGAAGTAGAATAAGAAACTCTCGTACAAGACTTATGAAATCTATAAGTCAAATAACATTTGAAGATGCTAGTGATGCTAATATAAAAAGAGAAAATGCTAATATTGATGGAAATACTGCTATGGGAACAATGCTACAGTATGGAAGTGCAGTTTCTAAAGAATTTTGCAAAACTTTTGTATTAAAACCTGAACATGTTCATGCTCATGATAGTGGAGATATACATATACATGATATGGACTTTCTTAATATGGGTACATTAACATGTTGTCAAATTAAGTTGGATAAGCTTTTTAAAAATGGATTTTCAACAGGACATGGATTTTTAAGAGAACCTAATAGTATTATGAGTTATGGTGCTTTGGCGGCCATTGCAATTCAGAGTGATCAAAATGATCAACATGGAGGACAAAGTATACCGTTTTTTGATTATGATATGTCTAAAGGTGTATATAAAACTTTTAGGAAACTATACATAGATAATTTACTAAAAGGTTTAGAATTATTAGTAGGTAAAAATGATATTGAAAAATTAAAAGAAATAGTATGCTCTACAGAAAATGAAACAGGATTAAAAGTTGGACTGAAACAAGAAGATAAATATAAAACCTTAGAAAGGGAAAAAATAATTAAGGAATTTAATATTGATTCAAATGTAGCAACTAGAATACAAGAGTTTGCATATAAAGAAGCATATAAAGAAACAGATAAACAGACATATCAATCTATGGAAGGATTTATACATAATCTAAATACAATGCACTCTAGGGCAGGAGCTCAAGTACCATTTTCCAGTATAAATTTTGGAACAGATACATCTTTAGAAGGCAGAATGGTAAGCAAGAATTTATTATTGTCAATGGAAAAAGGTTTAGGAAATGGTGAAACGGCTATATTCCCTATACTTATATTTAAAGTTAAAGAAGGCGTCAATTTAAATGAAAGTGATCCTAACTATGATTTATTTAAATTATCTTGCAGAGTATCAGCAAAAAGATTATTTCCTAATTTCAGTTTCTTAGATGCGCCATTTAACATAGAATATTACGAACCTAATAATCCAGAAACAGAAGCAACTTATATGGGATGTAGAACTAGGGTAATGAGTAATGTATGTGGTAAAAATGAAGTTAGTGGCAGAGGTAATTTATCTTTTACAACTATAAATTTACCTAGGCTTGGCATAGAACATGGAATAATAAAAAATGATAAAACTAATTTAGAGGATTTTTTTAAGGATTTAGATAATAAAATAGAATTAGTAATAGATGAATTATTAGAAAGAATGGAAATACAAGGGAATAAAAAAGTTAAAAATTTTCCTTTCTTAATGGGACAAGGTATATGGAGAGATTCGGATAAATTAAATTATGATGATAAGTTAGACGAAGTGATTAAACAAGGAACTCTGACACTTGGCTTTATTGGTTTAGCTGAGTGCTTAATCGCGTTAATAGGAAAACATCATGGAGAAAGTGAAGAAGCTCAAAAATTAGGATTGAAAATTATATCACATATGAGAAAAAGAATGGATGAGGCTACTGATAGATATAAGTTAAATTTCTCTTTAATCGCAACACCAGCAGAAGGATTGTCTGGTAGATTTACAGATATAGACAAAAGAATATATGGAGAGATAAAAGGTATAACAGACAAAGAATATTATACAAATTCATTCCACATACCTGTTTATTATAAAATAAGTGCATATGATAAAATAAAAAAAGAAGCACCTTACCATGCGTTAACAAATGGTGGACATATTACATATGTAGAGTTAGATGGAGATACGTCTAATAATTTAGAGGCTTTTGAAATAATAATAAGAGCAATGAAAGAATCTGGGATAGGATATGGTAGTGTGAATCATCCAGTTGATAGAGATCCTATATGTGGTTACTCTGGAGTTATAGAAGGATTTGTATGTCCGAAATGTGGCAGAAATGAAAATGATAGCAATATAAAGTTTGAGAGAATAAGAAGAATAACAGGATATTTAGTAGGAACTGTAGATAGGTTTAATGATGCAAAAAAGGCAGAAGTTAGAGATAGAGTGAAACATAATTAAAAATATTAAAGGTAGTGGTTATATGAAATTAAGATTAGCCTCACAATTGACATATGATAGTATTGTAGATGGACCTGGACTTAGAATGGTTATTTGGACACAGGGGTGCATACACCATTGTTATAAATGTCATAACCCTCAAACCCATAAATTAGAAGGTGGGATTATTGTTGATACAGATTATGTTATAGAAGAAATAAAAAAACTAAAATTGCATAGGGGAATAACCTTATCAGGTGGGGAACCGTTTTTACAACCAAAAGCATTATCATTAATTGCAAAATATGCACAGTTAGAAAGTTTAGATGTTTGGTGTTACACTGGTTTTGAATTTGAATATTTAATAAGTAAAAATAACCCTTTATATATGTATAACAAAACTTTATTGCAATATATAGATATATTAGTAGATGGAAAATTCGTATATGAAAAAAAAGATATAGGATTAAAATTTAGAGGATCATCAAATCAAAGGATAATAGATGTTAAAAGTAGCTTAAAGATAAATGAGATAGTATTAAAAGAAGAATATATGGAAAAAAGTCTACATATGGCAAAATAATCTTTAAGGAAGATGATATAATTTATTATCTTCCTTAATTTTATTTTAAAAATATATAAATAAAAAATGTGAATAAATATAGTGTATATGTGGATAAAATATAATGGACTTCTATTAAAGTTTGAAATTTAAATGTATATAAAAATGTGGAAATGTGGATAAATATATATGTAAAAATTGATGAAAAAAATATTAAAAAAAAGGGTTGACGATGAAAAATAAACCTGGTATAGTTATACTTGTCCTTGAAACGAGGGCAAAAGAGAAACAAAACTTTAAAAAAAGTGTTGACAAAAGAAAGCTTTAAATGATAAAGTAATACTTGTCAAAAAGATAACTAGTCAGCAAAAAATAAAAATGTTGACAAAGGAAAATAATTTTGATAACTTTAAGAGGTTAAAATAAAAGAACTTTGAAAATTAAACAGTAGGTTAACAATAAATTAATTCTTTAAGAATTAAACACAAACAAACCAAGCCAGATATTCAGATAATGATTAGCTGAACAATTGGACAACTTTTATTTGAGAGTTTGATCCTGGCTCAGGATGAACGCTGGCGGCGTGCCTAACACATGCAAGTCGAGCGATTCTCTTCGGAGAAGAGCGGCGGACGGGTGAGTAACGCGTGGGTAACCTGCCTCATACACATGGATAACATACCGAAAGGTATGCTAATACAGGATAATATAAGAGATTCACATGGATTTCTTATCAAAGCTCCGGCGGTATGAGATGGACCCGCGTCTGATTAGCTAGTTGGTAAGGTAACGGCTTACCAAGGCGACGATCAGTAGCCGACCTGAGAGGGTGATCGGCCACATTGGAACTGAGACACGGTCCAAACTCCTACGGGAGGCAGCAGTGGGGAATATTGCACAATGGGCGAAAGCCTGATGCAGCAACGCCGCGTGAGTGATGAAGGCCTTCGGGTCGTAAAACTCTGTCCTCAAGGAAGATAATGACGGTACTTGAGGAGGAAGCCCCGGCTAACTACGTGCCAGCAGCCGCGGTAATACGTAGGGGGCTAGCGTTATCCGGATTTACTGGGCGTAAAGGGTGCGTAGGTGGTTTCTTAAGTCAGGAGTGAAAGGCTACGGCTCAACCGTAGTAAGCTCTTGAAACTGGGAAACTTGAGTGCAGGAGAGGAAAGTGGAATTCCTAGTGTAGCGGTGAAATGCGTAGATATTAGGAGGAACACCAGTAGCGAAGGCGGCTTTCTGGACTGTAACTGACACTGAGGCACGAAAGCGTGGGGAGCAAACAGGATTAGATACCCTGGTAGTCCACGCCGTAAACGATGAGTACTAGGTGTCGGGGGTTACCCCCCTCGGTGCCGCAGCTAACGCATTAAGTACTCCGCCTGGGGAGTACGCTCGCAAGAGTGAAACTCAAAGGAATTGACGGGGACCCGCACAAGTAGCGGAGCATGTGGTTTAATTCGAAGCAACGCGAAGAACCTTACCTAAGCTTGACATCCTTTTGACCGATGCCTAATCGCATTTTTCCCTTCGGGGACAGAAGTGACAGGTGGTGCATGGTTGTCGTCAGCTCGTGTCGTGAGATGTTGGGTTAAGTCCCGCAACGAGCGCAACCCTTGCCTTTAGTTGCCAGCATTAAGTTGGGCACTCTAGAGGGACTGCCAGGGATAACCTGGAGGAAGGTGGGGATGACGTCAAATCATCATGCCCCTTATGCTTAGGGCTACACACGTGCTACAATGGGTGGTACAGAGGGCAGCCAAGTCGTGAGGCCGAGCTAATCCCTTAAAGCCATTCTCAGTTCGGATTGTAGGCTGAAACTCGCCTACATGAAGCTGGAGTTACTAGTAATCGCAGATCAGAATGCTGCGGTGAATGCGTTCCCGGGTCTTGTACACACCGCCCGTCACACCACGGAAGTTGGGGGCGCCCGAAGCCACTTAGCTAACCCTTTTGGGAAGCGAGTGTCGAAGGTGAAATCAATAACTGGGGTGAAGTCGTAACAAGGTAGCCGTATCGGAAGGTGCGGCTGGATCACCTCCTTTCTAGGGAGAATTAACCTACTGTTTAATTTTGAGGGTTCTTTAACTCTTACAAAAAAATATTGATAAGATTCGACAAAGTAATTATAATATATTTTGTTGAAAAATATATGGGGGTATAGCTCAGCTGGGAGAGCACCTGCCTTGCACGCAGGGGGTCAACGGTTCGATCCCGTTTATCTCCACCATTTGTACTTACTTGTTAAGTGCTTTAGTACTTTGAAAACTGCATAACATTTAGTGATATGACATTATAAAAGAAGAAGATAAACTTCTTAAAAAATATATCATATAAAGAAGATAACTTTTAAAAATATCAAACTTTGATAACTGGTCAAGTTATTAAGGGTGTAGGGCGAATGCCTTGGCACTAGGAGCCGATGAAGGACGCGATAAGCTGCGATAAGCTTGGGGGAGTTGCACGTAAACTTTGATCCCAAGATTTCCGAATGAGGAAACTCACTTAGAGTAATGTCTAAGTATGGTATGATGAATACATAGTCATGCCAGGGGAACCCGGGGAACTGAAACATCTAAGTACCCGGAGGAAGAGAAAGAAATTCGATTCCGTAAGTAGCGGCGAGCGAACGCGGAACAGGCCAAACCAATAAAGTTTTCTTTGTTGGGGTTGCGGACATATCATAAAGTTGAGGAATTGTAAGTGAAGAGAGTTGGAAAGCTCCGCTATAAAGTGTAAAAGCCACGTAGTTGAAACAAGAAATCGATAGATATGATCCAGAGTACCACGGGACACGTGAAACCCTGTGGGAAGCAGGAGGGACCATCCTCCAAGCCTAAATACTACCTAGTGACCGATAGCGTATAGTACCGTGAGGGAAAGGTGAAAAGAACCCCGGGAGGGGAGTGAAATAGAACCTGAAACCCTACACTTACAAGCTGTAGGAGCACATTACTTGTGTGACTGCGTACTTTTTGTAGAACGGGCCAACGAGTTACGTTACCTAGCAAGGTTAAGCACTTAAGGTGTGGAGCCGTAGCGAAAGCGAGTCTTAACTGGGCGTTTAGTTAGTTGACGTAGACCCGAAACCGGGCGACCTATCCATGGGCAGGTTGAAGCGAAAGTAAAATTTCGTGGAGGACCGAACCCACGAGCGTTGAAAAGCTCGGGGATGACCTGTGGATAGCGGTGAAATTCCAATCGAGCCCGGAGATAGCTGGTTCTCTCCGAAATAGCTTTAGGGCTAGCCTCAAGGTTTAGAGAAGCGGAGGTAGAGCACTGAATGTCCTAGGGGGTATTGCACTTACCGAAGACTATCAAACTCCGAATGCCGTATTCTTATACTTGGGAGTCAGACTGTGGGTGATAAGATTCATAGTCAAAAGGGCAACAGCCCAGATCGTCAGCTAAGGTCCCTAAATGTACGTTAAGTGGTAAAGGATGTGGGATTGCACAGACAACCAGGATGTTGGCTTAGAAGCAGCCACTCATTTAAAGAGTGCGTAATAGCTCACTGGTCGAGTGATCCTGCGCCGAAAATTTCCGGGGCTAAAACGTACTACCGAAGCTACGGCATCATTTATGATGGGTAGGAGAGCTTTCTATACGGATTGAAGCATTACCGTAAGGAGATGTGGACTGTATAGAAGTGAGAATGTTGGCATGAGTAGCGAGATGTGGGTGAGAATCCCACAGGCCGTAAACCCAAGGTTTCCAGGGGAAGGTTCGTCCGCCCTGGGTTAGTCAGGACCTAAGCCGAGGCCGAAAGGCGTAGGTGATGGACAACAGGTTGATATTCCTGTACCACCAATAACCGTTTGAGAAATGGGATGACACAGAAGGATAAGCTAACCGTACTGTTGGTTATGTACGGGCAAGTATTGAGGCAGTTCTAATAGGCAAATCCGTTAGAATAATGCTGGGGTACGATGCGGAGCGAAATTTAGTAGCGAAGTAGCTGATTTCACACTGTCGAGAAAAGTCTCTATCGAGGTTAAAGGTGCCTGTACCGCAAACCGACACAGGTGGGTGAGGAGAGTATCCTAAGGCCAGCCAGAGAACTGTTGTTAAGGAACTCGGCAAAATGACCCCGTAACTTAGGGAGAAGGGGTGCCATGGAAACATGGCCGCAGAGAATAGGCCCAAGCGACTGTTTACCAAAAACATAGGTTTCTGCTAAGTCGCAAGACGATGTATAGGAGCTGACGCCTGCCCGGTGCTGGAAGGTTAAGGGGATCTGTTAGGGTAACCGAAGCAGTGAACTTAAGCCCCAGTAAACGGCGGCCGTAACTATAACGGTCCTAAGGTAGCGAAATTCCTTGTCGGGTAAGTTCCGACCCGCACGAAAGGCGTAACGATTTGGGCACTGTCTCAACAACAGACTGGGTGAAATTGTAATACCGGTGAAGATGCCGGTTACCTGCGACAGGACGGAAAGACCCCATGGAGCTTTACTGTAGCTTGACATTGAGTCTCGGTGCTACATGTACAGGATAGGTGGGAGGCTATGAAGCATGGACGTCAGTCTGTGTGGAGCCATCCTTGGGATACCACCCTTGTAGTACTGGGATTCTAACCAGCTGCCTTGAATCAGGTAGTGGGACACTGTCAGGTGGACAGTTTGACTGGGGCGGTCGCCTCCTAAAAAGTAACGGAGGCGCTCAAAGGTTCTCTCAGTACGGTCGGAAATCGTACGAAGAGTGTAAAGGCAGAAGAGAGCTTGATTGCAAGACATACAGGTCGAGCAAGGACGAAAGTCGGACTTAGTGATCCGGTGGTACCGCATGGAAGGGCCATCGCTCAACGGATAAAAGCTACCCTGGGGATAACAGGCTGATCTCCCCCAAGAGTCCACATCGACGGGGAGGTTTGGCACCTCGATGTCGGCTCAT
This sequence comes from Terrisporobacter vanillatitrophus, assembly GCF_051148895.1. GTDB lineage: Bacteria > Bacillota > Clostridia > Peptostreptococcales > Peptostreptococcaceae > Terrisporobacter > Terrisporobacter vanillatitrophus. Next base: position 3,916,587 of record NZ_CP154625.1, on the reverse strand, counting down.
CACATCCTGGGGCTGTAGTAGGTCCCAAGGGTTGGGCTGTTCGCCCATTAAAGTGGTACGCGAGCTGGGTTCAGAACGTCGTGAGACAGTTCGGTCCCTATCCGTCGCAGGCGTAGGAAATTTGAGGAGACCTGTCCTTAGTACGAGAGGACCGGGATGGACGTACCGCTGGTGTACCAGTTGTTCTGCCAAGGGCATAGCTGGGTAGCTAAGTACGGAAAGGATAAGCGCTGAAAGCATCTAAGCGCGAAGCCTACTTCAAGATAAGATTTCCCACCGTAAGGTTAAGACCCCATGAAGACTACATGGTTGATAGGTCAGAGGTGGAAGTGTGGTAACATATGTAGCTTACTGATACTAATAGGTCGAGGACTTGACCAATATAAGTTATATCTTAAATGTTTGCAGTTTTGAAAGTATTAAAATTTTCAAAAAAATAAAATAAAAAAGTTGACAAGGTTTTAAATAAATGTTATTATAATACTTGTTCAGCAAAAAAATGTGGTTATTATAGCAAAGAGGATACACCTGTTCCCATTCCGAACACAGAAGTTAAGCTCTTGAGCGGCGATGGTACTTGGGGGGCGACCTCCTGGGAGAGTAGCACGTAGCCACGTAATGTTCCAAGGTAGCTCAACGGTGGAGCACTCGGCTGTTAACCGATAGGCTGAGGGTTCGAGTCCCTCCCTTGGAGCCAAGAAAGTGCCGAAGTGGCGGAACTGGCAGACGCACAGGACTTAAAATCCTGCGAAACTTATACTTTCGTACCGGTTCGATTCCGGTCTTCGGCACCAAATTAATATAGCGGAGTGGAGCAGTTGGCAGCTCGTCGGGCTCATAACCCGAAGGTCACAGGTTCGAGTCCTGTCTCCGCAACCATTTAAATATATATGGCTCATTGGTCAAGCGGTCAAGACACCGCCCTTTCACGGCGGTAACAGGGGTTCGATTCCCCTATGAGTCACCATTATGGGACCATAGCTCAGCTGGGAGAGCACCTGCCTTACAAGCAGGGGGTCACAGGTTCGAGCCCTGTTGGTCCCACCATTAAAACATATAATGCGGCCTGGTAGTTCAGTTGGTTAGAATGCCAGCCTGTCACGCTGGAGGTCGAGGGTTCGAGCCCCTTCCAGGTCGCCATAAATATTAACACTATGCTGGTGTGGCTCAACGGTAGAGCAGCTGACTTGTAATCAGCAGGTTGTAGGTTCGATTCCTATCACCAGCTCCAAAATTCTTAGGAGGATTTCCCGAGCGGCCAAAGGGGGCAGACTGTAAATCTGTTAGCGATGCTTTCGGTGGTTCGAATCCACCATCCTCCACCAAAAAATATATGCGGGTGTAGCTCAATGGTAGAGTTCCGGCCTTCCAAGCCGGCTGTGAGGGTTCGATCCCCTTCACCCGCTCCATTTAAAATATGGGTGCATAGCTCAGCTGGATAGAGCAACGCCCTTCTAAGGCGTGTGTCCGGGGTTCGAATCCCTGTGCGCTCACCATATATTGGGGATTAGCCAAGTCGGTAAGGCACATGACTTTGACTCATGCATGCGTAGGTTCAAGTCCTGCATCCCCAGCCATTAAATATGACTCATTAGCTCAGTCGGTAGAGCACTTGACTTTTAATCAAGGTGTCCGGAGTTCGAATCTCCGATGGGTCACCACTAAAAATTGGAGAGGTGTCCGAGTGGTTTAAGGAGCTGGTCTTGAAAACCAGTGATGCTTAACGGCACCGTGGGTTCGAATCCCACCCTCTCCGCCAAAAAATATGGAGAAGTACTCAAGTGGCTCAAGAGGATCCCCTGCTAAGGGATTAGGCTGGATTAAACCGGTGCGAGGGTTCGAATCCCTCCTTCTCCGCCAATTTTTACGAGGTGTAGCGCAGTTTGGTAGCGCACTTGGTTTGGGACCATGGGGCCGGGGGTTCGAGTCCCTTCACCTCGACCAGAATAATATGGACCATTAGCTCAGTTGGTTAGAGCGCCCGGCTCATAACCGGTAGGTCTGGGGTTCGAGTCCCTGATGGTCCACCATATTTAATATAGGGGTGTAGCTCAGTTGGTAGAGCGTCGGTCTCCAAAACCGTGCGCCGGGGGTTCGAGTCCCTCCACCCCTGCCACAAGAAACTCAAAAACTTAAAACAGTATTTTACTAATTTATACTTCGAGGTGTAGCGCAGTTTGGTAGCGCACTTGGTTTGGGACCATGGGGCCGGGGGTTCGAGTCCCTTCACCTCGACCAAAATTAGGGCTTATAGCTCAGGTGGTTAGAGCGCACGCCTGATAAGCGTGAGGTCGCTGGTTCGAGTCCAGCTAGGCCCACCATTTGCCCAGATAGCTCAGTCGGTAGAGCAGGGGACTGAAAATCCCCGTGTCGGTGGTTCGATTCCGCCTCTGGGCACCACAAAGAACTTTGAAAATTAAACAGTAGGTTAACAATAAATTAATTCTTTAAGAATTAAACACAAACAAACCAAGCCAGATATTCAGATAATGATTAGCTGAGCAATTGGACAACTTTTATTTGAGAGTTTGATCCTGGCTCAGGATGAACGCTGGCGGCGTGCCTAACACATGCAAGTCGAGCGATTCTCTTCGGAGAAGAGCGGCGGACGGGTGAGTAACGCGTGGGTAACCTGCCTCATACACATGGATAACATACCGAAAGGTATGCTAATACAGGATAATATAAGAGATTCACATGGATTTCTTATCAAAGCTCCGGCGGTATGAGATGGACCCGCGTCTGATTAGCTAGTTGGTAAGGTAACGGCTTACCAAGGCGACGATCAGTAGCCGACCTGAGAGGGTGATCGGCCACATTGGAACTGAGACACGGTCCAAACTCCTACGGGAGGCAGCAGTGGGGAATATTGCACAATGGGCGAAAGCCTGATGCAGCAACGCCGCGTGAGTGATGAAGGCCTTCGGGTCGTAAAACTCTGTCCTCAAGGAAGATAATGACGGTACTTGAGGAGGAAGCCCCGGCTAACTACGTGCCAGCAGCCGCGGTAATACGTAGGGGGCTAGCGTTATCCGGATTTACTGGGCGTAAAGGGTGCGTAGGTGGTTTCTTAAGTCAGGAGTGAAAGGCTACGGCTCAACCGTAGTAAGCTCTTGAAACTGGGAAACTTGAGTGCAGGAGAGGAAAGTGGAATTCCTAGTGTAGCGGTGAAATGCGTAGATATTAGGAGGAACACCAGTAGCGAAGGCGGCTTTCTGGACTGTAACTGACACTGAGGCACGAAAGCGTGGGGAGCAAACAGGATTAGATACCCTGGTAGTCCACGCCGTAAACGATGAGTACTAGGTGTCGGGGGTTACCCCCCTCGGTGCCGCAGCTAACGCATTAAGTACTCCGCCTGGGGAGTACGCTCGCAAGAGTGAAACTCAAAGGAATTGACGGGGACCCGCACAAGTAGCGGAGCATGTGGTTTAATTCGAAGCAACGCGAAGAACCTTACCTAAGCTTGACATCCTTTTGACCGATGCCTAATCGCATTTTTCCCTTCGGGGACAGAAGTGACAGGTGGTGCATGGTTGTCGTCAGCTCGTGTCGTGAGATGTTGGGTTAAGTCCCGCAACGAGCGCAACCCTTGCCTTTAGTTGCCAGCATTAAGTTGGGCACTCTAGAGGGACTGCCAGGGATAACCTGGAGGAAGGTGGGGATGACGTCAAATCATCATGCCCCTTATGCTTAGGGCTACACACGTGCTACAATGGGTGGTACAGAGGGCAGCCAAGTCGTGAGGCCGAGCTAATCCCTTAAAGCCATTCTCAGTTCGGATTGTAGGCTGAAACTCGCCTACATGAAGCTGGAGTTACTAGTAATCGCAGATCAGAATGCTGCGGTGAATGCGTTCCCGGGTCTTGTACACACCGCCCGTCACACCACGGAAGTTGGGGGCGCCCGAAGCCACTTAGCTAACCCTTTTGGGAAGCGAGTGTCGAAGGTGAAATCAATAACTGGGGTGAAGTCGTAACAAGGTAGCCGTATCGGAAGGTGCGGCTGGATCACCTCCTTTCTAGGGAGAATTAACCTACTGTTTAATTTTGAGGGTTCTTTAACTCTTACAAAAAAATATTGATAAGATTCGACAAAGTAATTATAATATATTTTGTTGAAAAATATATGGGGGTATAGCTCAGCTGGGAGAGCACCTGCCTTGCACGCAGGGGGTCAACGGTTCGATCCCGTTTATCTCCACCATTTGTACTTACTTGTTAAGTGCTTTAGTACTTTGAAAACTGCATAACATTTAGTGATATGACATTATAAAAGAAGAAGATAAACTTCTTAAAAAATATATCATATAAAGAAGATAACTTTTAAAAATATCAAACTTTGATAACTGGTCAAGTTATTAAGGGTGTAGGGCGAATGCCTTGGCACTAGGAGCCGATGAAGGACGCGATAAGCTGCGATAAGCTTGGGGGAGTTGCACGTAAACTTTGATCCCAAGATTTCCGAATGAGGAAACTCACTTAGAGTAATGTCTAAGTATGGTATGATGAATACATAGTCATGCCAGGGGAACCCGGGGAACTGAAACATCTAAGTACCCGGAGGAAGAGAAAGAAATTCGATTCCGTAAGTAGCGGCGAGCGAACGCGGAACAGGCCAAACCAATAAAGTTTTCTTTGTTGGGGTTGCGGACATATCATAAAGTTGAGGAATTGTAAGTGAAGAGAGTTGGAAAGCTCCGCTATAAAGTGTAAAAGCCACGTAGTTGAAACAAGAAATCGATAGATATGATCCAGAGTACCACGGGACACGTGAAACCCTGTGGGAAGCAGGAGGGACCATCCTCCAAGCCTAAATACTACCTAGTGACCGATAGCGTATAGTACCGTGAGGGAAAGGTGAAAAGAACCCCGGGAGGGGAGTGAAATAGAACCTGAAACCCTACACTTACAAGCTGTAGGAGCACATTACTTGTGTGACTGCGTACTTTTTGTAGAACGGGCCAACGAGTTACGTTACCTAGCAAGGTTAAGCACTTAAGGTGTGGAGCCGTAGCGAAAGCGAGTCTTAACTGGGCGTTTAGTTAGTTGACGTAGACCCGAAACCGGGCGACCTATCCATGGGCAGGTTGAAGCGAAAGTAAAATTTCGTGGAGGACCGAACCCACGAGCGTTGAAAAGCTCGGGGATGACCTGTGGATAGCGGTGAAATTCCAATCGAGCCCGGAGATAGCTGGTTCTCTCCGAAATAGCTTTAGGGCTAGCCTCAAGGTTTAGAGAAGCGGAGGTAGAGCACTGAATGTCCTAGGGGGTATTGCACTTACCGAAGACTATCAAACTCCGAATGCCGTATTCTTATACTTGGGAGTCAGACTGTGGGTGATAAGATTCATAGTCAAAAGGGCAACAGCCCAGATCGTCAGCTAAGGTCCCTAAATGTACGTTAAGTGGTAAAGGATGTGGGATTGCACAGACAACCAGGATGTTGGCTTAGAAGCAGCCACTCATTTAAAGAGTGCGTAATAGCTCACTGGTCGAGTGATCCTGCGCCGAAAATTTCCGGGGCTAAAACGTACTACCGAAGCTACGGCATCATTTATGATGGGTAGGAGAGCTTTCTATACGGATTGAAGCATTACCGTAAGGAGATGTGGACTGTATAGAAGTGAGAATGTTGGCATGAGTAGCGAGATGTGGGTGAGAATCCCACAGGCCGTAAACCCAAGGTTTCCAGGGGAAGGTTCGTCCGCCCTGGGTTAGTCAGGACCTAAGCCGAGGCCGAAAGGCGTAGGTGATGGACAACAGGTTGATATTCCTGTACCACCAATAACCGTTTGAGAAATGGGATGACACAGAAGGATAAGCTAACCGTACTGTTGGTTATGTACGGGCAAGTATTGAGGCAGTTCTAATAGGCAAATCCGTTAGAATAATGCTGGGGTACGATGCGGAGCGAAATTTAGTAGCGAAGTAGCTGATTTCACACTGTCGAGAAAAGTCTCTATCGAGGTTAAAGGTGCCTGTACCGCAAACCGACACAGGTGGGTGAGGAGAGTATCCTAAGGCCAGCCAGAGAACTGTTGTTAAGGAACTCGGCAAAATGACCCCGTAACTTAGGGAGAAGGGGTGCCATGGAAACATGGCCGCAGAGAATAGGCCCAAGCGACTGTTTACCAAAAACATAGGTTTCTGCTAAGTCGCAAGACGATGTATAGGAGCTGACGCCTGCCCGGTGCTGGAAGGTTAAGGGGATCTGTTAGGGTAACCGAAGCAGTGAACTTAAGCCCCAGTAAACGGCGGCCGTAACTATAACGGTCCTAAGGTAGCGAAATTCCTTGTCGGGTAAGTTCCGACCCGCACGAAAGGCGTAACGATTTGGGCACTGTCTCAACAACAGACTGGGTGAAATTGTAATACCGGTGAAGATGCCGGTTACCTGCGACAGGACGGAAAGACCCCATGGAGCTTTACTGTAGCTTGACATTGAGTCTCGGTGCTACATGTACAGGATAGGTGGGAGGCTATGAAGCATGGACGTCAGTCTGTGTGGAGCCATCCTTGGGATACCACCCTTGTAGTACTGGGATTCTAACCAGCTGCCTTGAATCAGGTAGTGGGACACTGTCAGGTGGACAGTTTGACTGGGGCGGTCGCCTCCTAAAAAGTAACGGAGGCGCTCAAAGGTTCTCTCAGTACGGTCGGAAATCGTACGAAGAGTGTAAAGGCAGAAGAGAGCTTGATTGCAAGACATACAGGTCGAGCAAGGACGAAAGTCGGACTTAGTGATCCGGTGGTACCGCATGGAAGGGCCATCGCTCAACGGATAAAAGCTACCCTGGGGATAACAGGCTGATCTCCCCCAAGAGTCCACATCGACGGGGAGGTTTGGCACCTCGATGTCGGCTCATCACATCCTGGGGCTGTAGTAGGTCCCAAGGGTTGGGCTGTTCGCCCATTAAAGTGGTACGCGAGCTGGGTTCAGAACGTCGTGAGACAGTTCGGTCCCTATCCGTCGCAGGCGTAGGAAATTTGAGGAGACCTGTCCTTAGTACGAGAGGACCGGGATGGACGTACCGCTGGTGTACCAGTTGTTCTGCCAAGGGCATAGCTGGGTAGCTAAGTACGGAAAGGATAAGCGCTGAAAGCATCTAAGCGCGAAGCCTACTTCAAGATAAGATTTCCCACCGTAAGGTTAAGACCCCATGAAGACTACATGGTTGATAGGTCAGAGGTGGAAGTGTGGTAACATATGTAGCTTACTGATACTAATAGGTCGAGGACTTGACCAATAAATATAATGGAAACATTAAATGTTAGCAGTTTTGAAAGTACTAACAAAAGTTAATACTTGAATAAAGATTATGTGGTTATTATAGCAAAGAGGATACACCTGTTCTCATTCCGAACACAGAAGTTAAGCTCTTGAGCGGCGATGGTACTTGGGGGGCGACCTCCTGGGAGAGTAGCACGTAGCCACGTAATGTTCCAAGGTAGCTCAACGGTGGAGCACTCGGCTGTTAACCGATAGGCTGAGGGTTCGAGTCCCTCCCTTGGAGCCAAATAACAAAATTTAAATAACATGGCTCATTGGTCAAGCGGTTAAGACACCGCCCTTTCACGGCGGTAACAGGGGTTCGATTCCCCTATGAGTCACCATGCGGGTGTAGCTCAATGGTAGAGTTCCGGCCTTCCAAGCCGGCTGTGAGGGTTCGATCCCCTTCACCCGCTCCATTTTAATTTATTCCGGGACCATAGCTCAGCTGGGAGAGCACCTGCCTTACAAGCAGGGGGTCACAGGTTCGAGCCCTGTTGGTCCCACCAATTTACAGATTTTTATGCGGGAATAGTTCAGTGGTAGAGCGCAACCTTGCCAAGGTTGAAGTCGCGAGTTCGAATCTCGTTTCCCGCTCCAATAAACATGGGTGCATAGCTCAGCTGGATAGAGCAACGCCCTTCTAAGGCGTGTGTCCGGGGTTCGAATCCCTGTGCGCTCACCAATCAAAGTTTCACATTAGTGAAACTTTTTTTTTATAAAAAATGAAATAAATGTATATAATATATTGAATTAAATAAGATAGTTTGTATATAGTTGTATTATTATAGTATAATACATAGTGTAAAAGGTTAAGAAACTATTGAATAGGAGGATAAAATATGTCCGATATAAATTCTTTTTTAAATGGTTTTATTGATATAATATTAAGAATGAGCATATATGATATTGTAGATATATTAATTGTAGCTTATATATTCTATAAAATTTTTATGTTTATAAAGGATACAAGAGCGGAGCAAGTTTTTAAGGGTATAGTAGTTTTATTGCTTGCTACTCAACTTAGTTCTGTATTTAAATTACATACATTGTACTGGATATTAGTGAATGCATTAAATGTGGGAGTTTTAGCAGTTTGTATAATATTCCAACCTGAACTTAGGGCAGGTTTTGAACATTTAGGCAGAGCAAACTTCAATTTGATTGGAAAAAGTGGAGAGAATGTTGAAAGTAAGAAATTAGATAAGACAATAGATGAGATTGTAGAAACGTTATACTCTCTATCAAGACAAAGAATAGGAGCTCTTATTATATTAGAAAGAGAAACAAAAATATCAGATATCATAGGAACTGGCACTATAATTGATGGAGATGTTTCAAGACAATTATTAATAAATATATTTATACCAAATACACCTCTACATGATGGTGCAGTAGTAATAAGAGGTAATAAAGTAAAGGCAGCAGCATGTTTTTTACCTTTAAGTCAAAGTAAAGATTTAACAAAAGATTTAGGCACTAGGCATAGGGCCGGTGTGGGTATAAGTGAAGTGTCTGATTGTATTACTTTAATAGTTTCCGAAGAAACTGGAGAAGTTTCTATAGCTAAATCAGGTAAACTATATAGGGATATTATAAAAGAAAGAATGGCTAATATATTAAAGAAAAATTTAAATAAAACAACAGCTGAAGACAAAAGTTTCTTTAAAGGTGGGATATTTAAATGAAGAATAACTTAAAAAGAAATACTAGAATAAAATTAATATCTCTGCTTAGTGCTATAGTATTGTGGATGTATGTTATGGCTATAGTGGATCCAGAAGATACAAAACTTTTTGAAAATATACCTGTGACTGTAACAAATGCAGAAGAACTACAAGATGATGATTTGGTTGTATATCCAGAAACAGATTTAGTAGCTGATATTTATATAACAGGAAAATTATCTGATTTGCAAAAAATAAGTGAAGAAAATATACATATATATGGATCTATAAATAATCCAATTGAGGGGAAAAATTATCTTTATTTAAAAGTTAATACGACAAAACAAGTATCATATGAATTTAAATCAGACTTTATAGTTGTTAAGTTGGAAAAGCTTGTCCATCAGGAAAAAAATATTAATCCTGAAATAATTGGAGAATATAAGGATGATGTAGACACAGTAATACTACAGCAAAGTATAGTAAATATATCTGGTCCAAGGGTTTTAACAGATCAGGTTGATTATATAAATGCCACTGTACAAGTCGATAGTAAGAATAAAGATAAATTAAATAAAAGAGTGAAATTAATACCGGTAGGTACAGATGGTAAAGAAGTTAAAGGCGTTAATTTGGATATAAAAACTATTAATGCAGAAGTAACCTTTTTAGAGGAAAAACAAGTTCCTATAAATATTCAATTAAAAGATGAAAATGTAGATACTAAGGCATATGAATTAACACCAGAAGTTATAATGATAAAAGGTAAAAAGGAAGTATTAGACAAAATTAATTATATAAATACTCAAAAAATAGACTCTACTGACATAGGTGTTTCGCAAAAAATAGACTTGATTATTCCGGAAGGTGTTACAACTGAAGAAACTACTACAATAGTCAAGCTAAAGGATGAGGAAAGCTTAATTCAGAGATTAATATATAATAATTCTGAGATAGAACTAAGAAACAATACTCATGAAATCAAGGCTTTAGATTTGAATATACCTGACAGTATAAATGTTGAAGTACAATTAGATGACGAAAATACAAAGCTATCTAAATCAGATATAAGTTTATATATAGATTTAGAAAATGGATATGATGAGACAAAAGAGTATTTAATTAGGTATGAATCAGATACATCTTTTAAGAATGTAAAGATAATACCTAGTACTGTTGGAAAATAAAATATTTATATAAAAAAGTGTAATCAGGCTGATATTTTGTATAGGAAGCAGCAGGTTACACTTTTTTAATTTGTTAAGAATTTATCAAATCAAGCTTAATATAATATAGTATAATTGAAAAAGATATTAAAAAAACAAAGTTGGAATTTTCTGAAAATTTAAATTTTTTGTCAAAAAAAGTAGGCATAAAAAAATAATTATCTGTTAGAAGTGGCCTATTTACTCATTAAATTCAAATACAAATCAACAAAAATAATGATAATTAAAAAAAATATTTAAAATTTCATTTTAATATTATACAATCATAAATAATTTATGCTAGAATATATGTAGAAATAAAAAAATGTAAAAACTTAAAAATTAAAGTTTGCATAAAAAATGTAAAAACAGTTGAAACAAATCTTTAGATTATTTAAATCAAAAGAGCATCAATTAAACCAAGTTTAAAACAACTAAATATTTGAAATTTAGGAGGAGAAAATGAGGAACATAGACGATATTATTAAATTTGCTAAAGAAAGAGGTCCAAAAACTGTTTCTGTAGCTTGTTGTCAAGACAAAGAGGTACTAATAGCAGTTGAAAATGCTAGAAAAGAAAATATAGTAAATGCAATTTTAGTTGGTGATATTGAAAGAACTAAAGAAATTGCAGATGAATTAGGTATAAGCCTAGAAAATTATAAATTAGTAGACATTAAAGATTTGTCAGAAGCTTGCTTAAAAGCCGTAGAGTTAGTATCTAGTGGAGAAGCTCATATGGTAATGAAGGGGTTAGTAGACACTTCAATTATATTAAAAGCAGTACTTAATAAAGAAGTTGGGTTAAGAACAGGGAATATATTAAGTCATGTGGCAGTGTTTGATATAGAAGGATATGATAGACTATTCTTTGTAACAGATTCAGCTATGAACCTGGCACCAGATGTAAATGCTAAAAAACAAATAATTGAAAATGCATGTTCAGTTGCAAGATCTTTAGATATAGAAGAACCAAAGGTGGCACTAATATGTGCTAAGGAAAAGGTTAACCCAAAGATGAAGGACACTGTAGAGGCAAAAGAATTGGAAGATATGTACCTTCGTGGGGAAATAAAAGGATGTATGGTTGGAGGTCCTTTTGCTTTAGATAATGCTATCAGTGAAGAAGCTGCAAGACATAAAGGGATGGATCATCCTATAGCAGGAAAAGCTGATGTACTAGTAGTGCCAGATATAGAAGCAGGAAATGTATTATATAAATCTATAGCATTTTTTGCAAAATGTGAAAATGCAGGTTTAATAGTAGGAGCAAAAGCACCTATCATATTAACATCTAGAGCTGATAGTGATAAAACTAAGTTAAACTCAATAGCTTTAGGAGTTCTAGCAAGTACAAAAAAATAATATAAAATAAAGGAAGGTTACTATAGTGGGAGATTATAAAGTTTTAACAATAAATCCAGGATCAACGTCGACTAAGATTGCTGTATTTGAAAATGAAGAATTATTATATGAGAAAACATTAAGACATTCTTCAGAAGAAATAGGTAAATACGAAAAAATAGCAGATCAATTTGAATTTCGTAAAGGTGTTATAGAAGATGCCCTAAAAGAGGCAAACTTAAAAATAGAAGATTTAGATGCAATAGTAGGTAGAGGAGGACTTTTAAAACCAATACAAGGTGGAACTTATAAAGTAAGTGATTTGATGGTAGAAGATTTAAAAGTTGGTGTACTAGGAGAGCATGCTTCTAACTTAGGTGGAATAATAGCAAGAGAAATGGCTGATGAAGTTTCTATACCATCTTTCATAGTAGATCCAGTTGTTGTTGATGAGATGGAAGATGTAGCAAGAATATCTGGAGTACCAGAAATTCCAAGAATAAGTATCTTCCATGCTTTAAATCAAAAAGCAATTGGAAGAAGAGCTGCTAAAGATATGAACAAGAACTACGAAGACTGTAATTTATTAATAGTTCACATGGGTGGAGGAGTTACAGTTGGTGCTCATAAAAAGGGCAAGGTAATTGATAACACAAATGGTCTTGATGGAGAAGGTCCATTCTCACCAGAAAGAAGTGGAGGACTTCCAGTTGGTGGCTTAATGAGACTATGTTATGGAGATCAATTAAGCAAGGCTGAAATAGGAAAAAGAATAAAAGGTAATGGTGGAGTAGTTGCTTATTTAGGAACTAATGATATGAGAGATGTTGAAGATATGATTTCTAAAGGTGACGAAAAAGCTGCTTTAATATATGATGCTATGGTTTACCAAATATGCAAGGAAATAGGAGCATATGCTACAGTTCTTAAGGGAGAAGTAGATGCAATAATATTAACTGGAGGAATTGCTTATTCTCAAATAATAAGAGAAAAAATAGAAGATAGAGTTAAATTTATTGCACCTGTAAAAGCTTATCCAGGAGAAGATGAAATGATTGCTCTTGCACAAGGTGGACTTAGAGTATTGAATGAAGAAGAAAAAGCATTAGATTATGAGAAAGAAGCTTTAGCTTATTAATATATACTGAAAATAGGTGAAATTTTATGATAAAAGACGACAAAAGGGTTAGACTTTTTATAGGTCATTATGGAAGTGGAAAAAGTGAAGTTTCCTTGAACTATGTAACTAGACTTAGAGAATTAGTTGAAGGAGAAGTAGCACTAGCTGATTTAGACGTGGTAAATGTATATTTTAGAACAAGAGAAAAGAAAGACTTAATGAGACAGTTAGGAATAACACCTATTGATAGTTCTATTCAAACAACAACACTTGATGTTCCAGCTGTTTCAGCAGGAGTAATGAGACCACTACATGATGATAAAGTTAACTATGTGCTAGATGTAGGTGGAGACAATGTAGGTGGAAGAGTAGTTGGTAGATTTGCCGAACACTTTAAACCAGAAGACTACGATATGTTCTTTGTAGTTAACGCTAATAGGGAGAAAACTCAAACTGCTAAAGAGGTTCTTGGGTATATAGATGCCATAGAAGCTACTTCTAAGCTTAAGGTGACAGGCCTTGTAAATAATACTCATCTTCTAAGAGAAACAACTGTTGAAGATGTATTAAAAGGTCAAGATGTTGTAAGAGAAGTATCTAAAATAAAAAACATACCTATCAAATATGTATGTTGTTTAGAGAGTCTTGTAGATCAGTTACCTAAAGAATTAGAGGGAGATATATTGCCTATAAAACTTTATCTAAGAGAAGAATGGATGTAGTTTTGAGCTCAATATAAGAAATAATTAAGGGAGGCTTAATAATGGCTAAAGGAAAAGTGATTTTCAATGAAGAACGCTGCAAGAGTTGTGGATTATGTATAGAAGCATGTCCAAAAGGAATACTTGCAATTGACACAGAGGTTATAAATGCAAAAGGTTATAACCCAGCTAAAATAGTTGATGAAGAAAAATGCATAGGATGTGCAAGTTGCGCATTAATGTGTCCAGATGTAGTTATAACAGTAGAAAGAGATTAATTATTTAAAATAAGGGGGATTAATAATGGCTAAAATTCTTATGAAAGGTAACGAAGCATTTGGTAAAGCAGCTATAGAAGCTGGTTGCCACTACTTCTTTGGTTACCCAATAACTCCACAAAGTGAGTTACCAGAATATTTATCAAGAGAACTACCTAAAGTTGGAGGTGCTTTTGTACAAGCAGAATCTGAAGTTGCTGCTATAAACATGGTTTATGGTGCTGGAGGAACTGGTACAAGAGTTATGACATCGTCATCTTCACCAGGGGTAGCGTTAAAACAAGAAGGAATAACATATTGTGCAGGTGCAGAAGTACCATGCGTAATTTTAAATATAATGAGAGGTGGTCCAGGACTTGGAACTATACAACCATCTCAAGCAGACTACTACATGTCAACTAGAGGAGGAGGAAATGGAGATTACAGAACTCCAGTTTATGCTCCAGCATCTGTACAAGAAGCAGTTGATATGATAATAGAAGCATTTGATGTAGCAGATGTATACAGAACACCAGTTATGGTAGTTGCTGATGGTATGATAGGTCAAATGATGGAACCAGTTGATTTTGATAAAGAAAGAAAAACTAGAGAATTACCAGAAAAAGATTGGGCTTCAAATGGAACAAAAGGATTAAGAAAACCTAATGTAATAAACTCTTTATACTTACAATCAGAAGAGTTAGAGCAACACAACTTAAAATTAGAAAAAAAATATAAAGTAATAGAAGAAAATGAAGTTCAATACGAAATGTATCAAACAGAAGATGCAGAATTAGTATTTGTAGCTTATGGAACAGTTTCAAGAATAGTTAAAACAACTGTAGATCAAATGAGAGAAGAAGGACACAAAGTTGGTTTAATAAGACCTAAGACTTTATGGCCATTCCCAAATAAAGCATTCACTGAAATACCAAATGCTAAAAACTTATTAGTTGTTGAAATGAGTTTAGGACAAATGGTAGAAGATGTTAAATTAGCTGTAGAATGTAAATTACCAGTAGGATTCTATGGAAGATCTGGTGGTATGGTACCTTCACCAAGTGAAATATCTGCAAAAGCTAAAGAATTAATAGGGGGTGTTAAATAATGTCTGTAGTATTTGAACCAACAAAAGGATTACAAGATGTTACTACTCACTACTGTCCAGGATGTACTCATGGTATAATCCATAGATTAGTAGCTGAGGTTTTAGAAGAAATGAATGTACTAGGAAATACTGTAGGTGTAGTACCTGTAGGATGTTCAGTACTAGCATATAAATACTTCAATGTAGATACTCATGAAGCTGCTCACGGTAGAGCTCCAGCAGTTGCTACAGGAATAAAAAGAACTCATCCAGATAGAGTAGTATTTACTTATCAAGGAGATGGAGATTTATCTTCAATTGGTATGGCTGAAATAGTGCATGCTGCTGCTAGAGGAGAAAAAATAACTACTATATTCGTAAATAACGGAATATATGGTATGACAGGTGGACAAATGGCTCCAACTACATTATTAGGTCAAAAAGCAACTACTGCTCAAGCTGGTAGAAATGCTGACGTAAATGGATTCCCAATAAAAGTTAGTGAAATGTTATCTACATTAACAGGAGCTGTATTTGTAGAAAGAGTTTCTGTTGATACACCAGCTAATGTAAGAAAAGCTAAAAAAGCTATAAAGAAAGCTTTCCAAGTTCAACAAGCAGGATTAGGATTTGGTATAGTTGAGGTATTATCTACTTGTCCAACTAACTGGGGTCTTGCACCAACTGATGCTTTACAATGGTTAAGAGATAATATGATGCCTTACTATGAATTAGGAAACAAAAAAGATATTGAAGTTGAGGAGGCGAAATAATATGGCAACATCAAGAGTAATATGTGCAGGATTTGGTGGTCAAGGTGTTATGTCTATGGGACAATTATTAACTTATGCAGGAATGCTTGAAGGTAAAGAGGTTGCATGGTTACCATCATATGGACCAGAAATGCGTGGAGGTACTGCAAACTGTGCAGTGACTGTATCAGATAAGCAAGTTGGATCGCCAGTTATAACAGATGATGCTACTTGTGCTGTTATAATGAACAAACCTTCTATGAAGTTTGTTGACGATGTTGTTCCAGGAGGACATATATTAGTTAACAGCTCATTAATAGACACAAAAGTTGAAAGAGATGATGTTCATGTAACTTATATACCAGCTAACGAATTAGCAGCTGAAATAGGAATGCCTAAAGTTGCTAACATGATAATGTTAGGTGCTTGTATAAAAGTTACTGAATCAGTTGATATAGAATCAGTTCTTCAAGCTTTCTTAAAAGTTTTCGGAGAAAGAAAATCTAAATTCATACCAATAAACAGAGAAGCCTTACAAAAAGGTATGGATGCAGTAGAAACTGTAGAAGCATAATCAAAGAATACAATTTTTATATTTATAAAAAGGCAATAGAAATAATTCTATTGTCTTTTTTTCATTTAAGTATTAAAATAATCCTATGATTATAATTAAAGACTAATATTTAATATATAAACGGAATAAAATAATTTTGTGGATATAGATATTCTCGTGATGGAAGGAGTTTTTCAATGAGAAAATATTTTGGAACAGATGGAGTAAGAGGAGTTGCTAATACAGAACTTACTTGTGATTTAGCATATAGGTTGGGAAGAGCTGGAGGATATGTTTTAGCTCAAGGAGACCACAGAGTAAAAGTTGTAGTAGGGAAAGACACAAGAATGTCAGGAGACATGTTAGAATCAGCACTAATTGCTGGGTTAATGTCAGTTGGATGTGATATAATTCCTGTAGGCGTTATACCAACACCAGCAGTTGCATATTTAACAAGAAAATATAATGCAGATTGTGGAGTTGTTATATCGGCATCACATAACCCTATGGAAGACAATGGTATCAAATTCTTTAATAAAGATGGATATAAGTTAGATGATGAAATAGAGTTAGAAATAGAAAAATATATTGAAGATATAGAAAAAGTAGATTGCAATCCAATTGGAGAAAAAGTAGGAGTTATAAATCATGAGCATAATGCTTTAAGAGACTATGCAGATTATTTAAAATCTATAATAAATGTAGACCTAACTGGAATGAAAGTAGTTTTAGATTGTGCTAATGGAGCTTCTTATGAAGTTGCACCAATAGTATTCAAGGAATTAGGTGCAAATGTTATAGATATAAATACAACTCCAAATGGAAAGAATATAAATGATAAATGTGGATCTACTCATCCGGAAATGTTACAAAAAGTTGTGGTAGAAAATAAGGCAGATTTAGGGTTAGCATATGATGGAGATGCAGATAGATTAATTGCTGTTGACGAAAATGGAAACATTGTAGACGGTGACCATATAATGATATTAAGTGCAGTATACCTTAAGAAGAAAAAACAACTGTCAAATGATACATTAGTAATAACTGTAATGACTAACATAGGATTAAATGTTGCAGCAAGAGAACATGGTATAAATCTAGAGACTACAGATGTAGGAGATAGATATGTTATAGAAGCTATGAAAAAAGGTAACCTTAACTTAGGTGGAGAACAATCAGGACATATGATATTCCTTGATTATAACACTACAGGAGATGGAGTTTTAAGTTCATTAATGTTATCTAAAATAATAAAAGAAGAAAACAAAACTTTATCACAATTAGCTTCAATAATGAGTGTTTACCCACAAGTATTAGTAAATGTTGAAGTAAAAAACGAAGTGAAGAACAAATTCATGGAAGTTGAAGAAATAAAAGATGAAATAGCAAGAATAGAAGAATTAATGGAAGGTTGTGGAAGAGTTTTAATAAGACCATCTGGAACACAACCATTAGTTAGAGTTATGCTAGAGGGTAAAGAGGAAGGTCAAATAAATGAGTTAGCTAATAACTTAGCTAATCTTATAAAAGAAAAATTATCATAAACTACAAGTAAATGCTAAGAAAAAATCTTAGTATTTACTTTATAAGCGCCAGAACTTAACAATAACAAAATTTTTATTAGTAGTATTGGGGGTTAAGTTGACGAGGACAGAGTTAATCGATTTTTCGGCGGATGCTCTGCGGTGTGTTTACCATCGTTAAGGTTTTTTTAAATCATAGAAGTGATTCTGTGGACAAAGAAAAACTCAAGTAAGCTTTTTCATGACCTAACTCTAAAAATATATAAAATAATATTTTTAGGAGGACACATAATATGTGTGGAATAGTTGGATATTTAGGAAGAAGACAGGCAACAGAAGTATTAATAGAAGGTCTGTCAAAATTAGAGTACAGAGGATATGACTCTGCAGGTGTTGCTGTAAATACTGGTGACAAATTAGAAATGAGAAAGTTTAAAGGTAGATTAGCTATACTAGCAGAGGATTTACAAAAAAATCCTATTGATGGACATTTAGGAATAGGGCATACAAGATGGGCAACTCATGGAGAACCATCAGATGTAAACTCACATCCTCATTTCAATATGGATAGAACTATAGCCGTTGTTCACAATGGTATAATAGAAAACTACCTTGAATTAAAAGCTGAATTAGAAGCTGAAGGAGTTAAATTCTTATCTCAAACAGATACAGAAATAGTAGCTCACATGGTAAGCAAATACTATGAAGGAAATCTTTTAGATGCTGTTTATAAGGCAACTGAAAGATTTAGAGGAGCTTATGCTTTAGGTGTAGTATGTTCTGAAAATGCAAATGAATTGGTTGCAGTAAGAAAAGATAGTCCATTAGTTGTAGGTTTAGGTGAAGATGAAAACATGGTAGCATCTGATATACCTGCAATATTAAAATATACAAGAAATGTTTACTTCTTAGAAAATGGTGAATTTGTTCATATAGAAGGAAATAAAGTAAATGTTTTAAATGAAAAGAAAGAAGTAGTAGAAAAAGAAGTAAGTGAAATAACTTGGGATGTGGAAGCAGCATCTAAAGGTGGATTTGATAGCTTCATGGCAAAAGAAATCTACGAACAACCAAAAGGTGTAGAAGACACTCTTCTTAGAAGATTAGATGAAGATGGAAGAATAAAACTAGACGATATAAAAATAACTAAAGAAGATTTAGATAAAATAAACAAAATTTATATAGTAGCTTGTGGTACTGCTTATCATGCAGGGCTTGTTGGAAAATATGCTATAGAAAAATTTGCTAAAATACCAGTTATAGCTGATATAGCTTCTGAATTTAGATATAGCGATCCATTTGTAGATGAAAATACTTTAATAATAATAGTAAGTCAATCAGGAGAAACAGCGGATACTTTAGCAGCGCTTAGAGATGCTAAGGAAAAAGGTGCTAGAGTATTATCAATAACTAACGTTGTTGGTTCATCCATGGCTAGAGAATCTGATGATATATTCTATACATGGGCAGGTCCAGAAATAGCAGTTGCATCTACAAAAGCTTATACGACTCAATTAATGGCTTTCTACATGATAGCATTAAACTTAGCTATGACAAAAGGAACTATTACAGAAGAAGGATACTTCAATATGATAAATCAATTAAAAGAAATGCCAGCTAAAGTTGAGAAAGTATTAGAATGTGATAAATTATTAAAAGAAATAGCTACTGAAATAAAAGACAAGGGAGATATGTTCTACCTAGGTAGAGGTCTTGACTTTGCATTAGCTATGGAAGGTTCTTTAAAAATAAAAGAAATATCTTACATGCATGCGGAGGCTTTCGCTGCTGGAGAATTAAAACACGGAACAATAGCTTTAATAGAAGAAGGAACTCCTGTTTTAGTTTTAGCTACTCAAGAAAAATTATTTGAAAAAATGATTTCAAATATGCAAGAAGTTAAAGCTAGAGGGGCTAAGGTTATAGCAATAGCTAAAGAACACAACAAAGAAGTTGAAAAATCAGCTGATAGAGTAATATATATACCAGAAGTTGATGATATGTTTGCAAGTATAACAGCTGTTGTACCAATGCAACTACTTTCTTATCATGTAGCTAAAATGAGAGGATGCGACATAGATAAGCCTAGAAACTTAGCTAAGTCAGTTACAGTTGAATAATAGGAAACAATTAGATAATAAATAATATAGAGGGTTATATACTGAAAGTATATAACCTTTTTGTTCTTAAACAATTATTTAGTATATTAAAAATATTAATTTTAATTATATTAAATCGTATATCCTTTTTGATAATGTCAATAATTTAAATAAAAGCTAACACAAACAACTTATTAAGGGGGATTTACTATGAAAGTTATAAAATTTGTTACAACTTTCTTACTATTATTCATCATAGGAATATTTACATCTTATGCAGGTGTAAAATATAATAACTGGACCGATAATTTTATAAACACATTTGAGCAAACAAAAGCAAATTTTAAATTTTATAATATAAAAATTAATTGTGTAGTATCAAATGTAAATAGC
The DNA here is from genome assembly GCF_051148895.1 of Terrisporobacter vanillatitrophus. Lineage (GTDB taxonomy): Bacteria > Bacillota > Clostridia > Peptostreptococcales > Peptostreptococcaceae > Terrisporobacter > Terrisporobacter vanillatitrophus. The sequence continues at coordinate 3,896,614 of NZ_CP154625.1, read as the reverse complement.
AAAAAACAAATAGAAAGTATGTGCACAGATATTGTAAATTCTTTAAACTTAAATGCAGATAAAATTAAATTGAGAGAAGAAAGTGACAATAAAGTTAAAATCTATGCTCAAATTAAAGAGGGCTCTTACAATGTATCATTTACAGCAATCAAAAAAAATAGTAAAGAATACTATATAATTATTGACATATTAAGCAATAAGGTATATAAAAATATAGGAGATATTTATCGAAATTTAGATGATATACTTCATAGACGTTCAAATGATGTACAGATTTACCTTTGTATGGCTGGAGAATATACAAAAAAATTACAATTATATAAATCTAATGATATTTTAGAAAATATATTGTATAATATGAATGCAAAGGAAATAGACAGAGTAAGAGAAAATAACTTGGTTTCTGTTACAGCATACAGTAATTTGTTAGCAGAAAACGATTTAGATTATTTAGAGAATAAGATCAATTTAAATATAGGAATTAGGTATAGCGAGAATGAAGATAAAACTTTAATCTACATGGCTACACCAATAATAAAATTAGATTATTAAGTTTAATGAGGAGAGACAAATAATGGCTAAGATAATAGTAAAAAAGAGTAATCCACTTAAAGGTAGTGTTAGAATAGATGGTGCAAAAAATGCTGTATTACCAATAATAGCAGCAACATTATTAGCAAAAGGAAAATCAGTACTTAGAGAAGTACCAAATTTAAAAGATGTACATGTTATATCAGATTTATTAAGACATTTAGGTGCTGAAGTTGAATATAAAGGAACTACATTAACTGTTGATGCAACTAATTTAACAACTTATGATGCTCCATATGAATTAGTTAGAAAGATGAGAGCTTCTTTCTTAGTAATGGGACCATTACTAGCAAGATTTAATCAAACTAAAATATCTATGCCAGGGGGATGTGCTATAGGTACTAGACCAATAGATTTACATTTAAAAGGATTTAAAGCTTTAGGTGCAAATGTAGTTATGGATCATGGATTTGTAGAAGCTAAAACAGATAGACTAAAAGGTAGTAAGTTATATCTAGATTTCCCATCAGTAGGAGCTACTGAAAATATAATGATGGCAGCAGTATTAGCAGAAGGAACTACTATAATAGAAAATGCCGCAGAAGAGCCAGAAATAGTTGATTTAGCCAACTTCTTAAATGAAATGGGAGCAGATGTTAGAGGTGCAGGAACAAATACAATAAGAATAAAAGGTGTAAAAGAATTAAAAGCTACAGAACACGATGTAATACCTGATAGAATAGAAGCTGCTACTTTTATGGTGGCTGCAGCTATGACAAAAGGTGATATAACTATTGAAAATATAATTCTTGAACATTTAAAGCCTGTGACAGCGAAATTAAGAGAAGCTGGTTGTGAAATTATAGAAATGGATAATTCTATAAGAGTAATAGGTCCAGAAAAATTAAAATCTATAGATATAAAAACTTTACCACATCCAGGTTTCCCAACAGATGTTCAAGCTCAATTTATGGCTATGCTTACTGTTGCAAAAGGAACTGGAGTAGTTATAGAAACAGTATTTGAAAATAGATTTATGCATGTTGCTGAATTCAACAGAATGGGTGCAAATATTAAAATAGAAGGTAGAACTGCTGTTGTAGAAGGTGTAGAGGAATTAAATGGAGCTAGAGTAAATGCTACGGACTTAAGAGCTGGAGCTGCATTAATACTTTGTGGTCTTATAGCAGAAGGTGAAACTGAAATAGGAGAAATTTATCATATTCAAAGAGGATATGTAGATATTGATAAAAAAATAACTGCATTAGGCGGTAATATAGAGATAGTTGAATAACAATTAGTAATAAAAAAATGGGTTTTTTCATATATTTAAGAAGCTTAAATCTTAGGAGGAAGATATATGAAAAAGCCTTTTATTTTTATTTTATTACTATCTCTTTCGTTGGTTATGGTATCAGTAATTGGAAGTTTAGTATTTTATAGGGACTCGGGGACCTCAACTGTAAAGAATAGAATTACTAAAAAAATTACTAAAGATATTACTTATGAAAAAGTAGATAAAGAATCACCAAATATTAATGTTTATAAAGTAAAGGAAAATGAAATAGATAAAATGGATATAGAAGAATACCTTTATGGGGTATTATCTAGTGAAATGCCATCAACCTTTGATGTAGAAGCCTTAAAGGCTCAAGCTATAGCTGCCAGAACTTATGTTATGTATAAAATGGAAAATAACATTACATCTGGACATAAAAATGCAACAGTTTGTACAAACTCAGCTCACTGCCAAGCTTATACATCATATGAAGATTTGAAAAAGATGAAGGGTGAAGATTGGATAAAAAGTGATTACGTTAAAGTAAAAAAAGCAGTAGATGATACTAAGGGACAAATTGTAATTTATGATGATAAGGCAATTTTACCTTTATATTTTTCAACTTCTTCAGGTAAAACTGAAAATAGCAAAGATGTTTTCTCTACCCAATATCCATATTTAGTATCTGTTAGTAGCCCATATGAAGAACAATCACCTAAATACTTAACTACTTATTCAATAGAAAAAAGTAAGTTTATTAAATACATAAAGAATATATATCCACAGATAACCATATCTTTAGATGAATTAGATAAACAAGTAAGTATAGTGAACAGGACAGAAGGTGGATGTGTTAAAACGGTTGAAGTAGGAAATGTAAAAATAAGTGGAACTAATATGAGAAAAATATTGAATTTAAACTCTGCTAACTTTACTATAGATTATAATAAGGATGAAATGAACTTTACTGTAAAAGGTTATGGTCACGGCGTAGGAATGAGCCAATGGGGCGCAGAAGGAATGGCAAAAAAAGGATATAAGTATTATGATATATTATTTCACTATTTTAAAGGTAGTGATATAAAAGATTTGTATTAATATATTAAAAATGTAAAAATGTTGTATAAATACCAATTATTAGTTAATAATCTAAATATGTATTAATATATTTGGAGGTACAACATGAAAAAGAAATTATTAGAAAAGGATGCTTTTTATTTATCCTTATTTATATGTATCTGTATTTTAGCCATTGGAGGAATTTGGTTTACCAATAAAAATATTGATGATTTATTATCAAAGAATACTCCAACAAAAAGTGAAGATGAAATACATTTAACTGAAGATGAGAAAAATGATGTTCTTCCAACTGCTACAGGTTCTGATCAAAACTTAGCAAAAGCAAAAGAAGCTGAACATAATAAAATAAGCTACTTAGGAAATCAGGTAATAAGAAGTTATTCAGAAAAAGAGCCAAGCTATTCAGAAACTTTAGAAGTTTGGGAAATACATAAAGCAATAGATATAGAAGCAAATGAAAATCAAGAGGTTAAATCACTAACTACTGGTACTGTATTAGATGTATATGATGATGATGAATATGGAATGTCTATAAAAATTCAATCTGACAAAGATACTGTATTTGTATATTCTAGCTTAAGTAAGAATATTATAGTAAAAAAAGGCGATGAAATAAAAGAAGGCCAATGTATAGGATATGCAGGTAATACTAGTGATGTAGAATGCTTAAGTGGGGTACATGTTCACTTAGAAGCATACAAAAATAACATAGCTATTAATCCAATGAGTTTATTAGAATAAAGCTTAACAGGTTCAATCATATTTGATTGGACCTGTTATATTTTTTGACTTACTTTCATATATATCAATAAGGATATGATGTTAGGGGGGAAGGGAGTGAGATCCTATATAGAGGAAAGAGCTGTTATTGTAGCAAAATATATATTAGAAAAAAATACTACAGTAAGACAAACAGCTAAAACTTTTGGTGTAAGTAAAAGTACTATTCATAAGGATGTAACGGAACGATTAGAAGAAATCAATCCTTCTCTAGCTTTAGAGGTTAAGAGAGTTTTAGAAAAGAATAAATCAGAAAGGCATATTCGAGGTGGTATGGCAACAAAGCTTAAATATGAAAATGAAAAAAAGGTGTAGGTATATCCTGCACTTTTTTAAGTTTCTAATCCAATAATATTATTTCAGGTTTTATGATAAGAAACGACATAAGAATGAGAAAAATTAAATTATAAAAATAAATAATAATATAAAACAAGAATAAAAATAATATAAGAAAAAAATGTAGGATAAAACCTGCATTTTTTTCTTGACTTATATTATTTTTTTGTATATCTTGTAACATAGAGGTCTTTTAAGGGAAATCAAATAAAGCTTAATATATATGAATAATAAAAGGAGTGAAAACATGGCTGGAGCAGATATAGGAATAGATTTAGGTACGGCAAATGTCTTAGTGTATGTAGATGGTAAAGGCATAGTACTAGAAGAACCATCCGTAGTTGCAATTGAAAAAAATACAAACACAGTTTTAGCAGTTGGAAATGAAGCAAGAAAAATGATAGGTAGAACACCTGCAAATATAGTGGCAATAAGGCCGTTAAAAGATGGTGTTATTTCTGATTATGAAGCAACTGAAAAAATGTTAAAATACTTTACAGAGAAGATAGTTGAGAAAAAAGGGTTTAGAAGACTTGTAATGCCAAGAATAATGGTATGTGTGCCAACAGGTGTAACAGAAGTTGAGAAAAGAGCAGTAGAAGAAGCAACTAGAGAAGCAGGAGCAAGAGAAGTATATATAATAGAAGAACCAATAGCAGCGGCAATTGGTGCTGGTATGGATATATCTTTACCAAATGGAAATATGGTAATAGATATAGGTGGAGGAACTACAGACATAGCTGTCATATCTCTTGGAGGAGCAGTAGTTAGTGACTCAATAAAAGTAGGTGGAGATAAGTTTGACACTGCTATAGTAGATTATATTAAGAAAAAGCATAATCTTCTTATAGGTGAAAGAAGTGGAGAAAAACTAAAAGTTGAAATTGGAACAGCTATGAAAGATAGTGAGGAACAATTTATGAAAATAAGTGGTAGAAATATAATAAAAGGTCTACCAGAAACTATAGAAGTAAGCTCAGAAGAAATAGCAGAAGCTTTAGAAGAATGTATAAAGCAAATAGTAGCTACAACTAAGGTTGTACTAGAGAAAACACCACCTGAATTGGCAGCAGATATAAGTACATCTGGTATAGTAATGACTGGTGGAGGAGCTTTATTAAGAAATCTAGATAAGAGAATTGAAGAAGCTACAGGAATTAAAGTAATTGTTGCTGACGAACCTTTATCTTGTGTTGCAAGAGGAACAGGTTCATCATTAAGTACATTAGATTTATTAGAAACTGGTGGAACATTTAAAAGAAGAAATAAAAAATAGCATAAAAGGGCTGGCATAATAATTTTAATTAGTATGTACAGCCCTTTTTAATATAAGTACATAGATGACTCTAATTAGGTTGAGAGTAAGATTGATAGAGCAATAGTTTCAGCCAATTCTAAAATAAAATGAAGTCGAACATTATTAAATGAAAATCTATTATTTTCATCTACTTTATCTACAATACCTACAATTGAATGAGATCCAATTTGCGGGAGTTTTTTACCTACGCCTTTACCTGGAAGAATTGGTCCTTTTCTAATTTGGATGTTTCCTATATTATTTATAGAACCTAAACAGGCATCAATAGCTAAGAATTCACTGTTAGGATGCTTTTCTTTTATTTGATCAAAAGATTCATATATGTTTAAGGCATGAATAGGATTATCTAGGGTACCGTAAACTGGGTATTTAAAGTCGCTATTTTTAAGCATAGTACCGACTAAAGGACCTAAAGCATCTCCTATAGCACGATCTGTTCCTATACAAATAACAACGGTATTTTCATTAATTATATCTTTGAGTATTAAGCTTAATATTTCTATAACATTTTCTTTTTTATAATGCACTTTGGCTAAATACATAGGAACTTACCTCCCTTCAAAAATATATGAACTACATAATAAAAAAATACATAACTTTAATCAACATAAAGTCACTTATACATAATCATATGATGAAAGCTTAAATAGTGTTCTTAAAATAAATAAATTCTTGACACTATAAAAAAAAAAGGTTATCATATACTTGTTAAAAGTAATAATAAAATATATGTGTAATCGTGATTACACCTTATCAAGAGAGGCAGAGGGACAGGCCCTGTGAAGCCCAGCAACCACTCCCATATTGGGGAACGGTGCTAAATCCTACTTAACGGAAACGTTAGAGAGATGAGGTTAGTTAATTATAATTTTTATGTGATAATTAACCTCTTCTGTTAAAGAAGAGGTTTTATTTTTACCCAAATTGACAAAAATAGATAATAAAAGGAGGAAATACCATGTCAAGACATTTATTCACATCGGAATCAGTAACTGAAGGTCATCCAGATAAAATGTGTGACCAAATTTCAGATGCAATATTAGATGCTTTATTAGAGAAGGACCCTTTATCAAGAGTAGCTTGTGAAACAACAACTACTACAGGATTAGTATTAGTAGCAGGAGAAATATCTACAAATGCTTATGTAGATATACAAAAAATAGTTAGACAGACAGTAAAAGAAATAGGATATACAAGAGCTAAATATGGGTTTGATAGTCAAACTTGTGCTGTTATAACTGCTATAGATGAGCAATCATCAGATATAGCTATGGGTGTTGATGAGGCTTTAGAAAGTAGAAGTGGAGAACAATCTGAAGAAGAAATAGAAGCTATAGGAGCAGGAGATCAAGGTATAATGTTCGGATTTGCATGTAATGAAACTCCAGAATTAATGCCATTACCTATATCTTTAGCACACAAGTTATCTAGAAGATTAACAGAAATAAGAAAAAATGAAACTGTAGATTATTTAAGACCAGATGGTAAAACTCAAGTTACAGTAGAGTACGATGGAAATAAGCCAGTAAGAGTACATACTATATTAATATCTACTCAACATAGTGAACATGTAGATAATGACACTATAAGAAAAGATTTAATAGAGTTAGTAATAAAAGAAGTTATACCAGCAGATTTATTAGATGATGAAACTAAAATTTATATAAATCCAACAGGAAGATTCGTAATAGGTGGACCACAAGGAGATACTGGTTTAACAGGAAGAAAAATAATAATAGATACTTATGGTGGATATGCTAGACACGGTGGTGGAGCATTCTCAGGAAAAGATGCAACTAAGGTTGATAGATCTGCTGCATATGCTGCAAGATACGTTGCTAAAAATATAGTAGCTGCTGGACTTGCAGATAAGTGTGAAATAGAATTAGCTTATGCTATAGGTGTTGCTAGACCTTTATCTATATTTGTAGATACTTTTGGAACTGGAAAAGTTTCTGAAGCTGAGCTAGTTGAATTAATAAACAAAAACTTTGATTTAAGACCAGGAGCTATAATAAGAGATTTAGACTTAAGAAAACCAATATACAGAAAAACAGCTGCTTATGGTCACTTTGGAAGAACTGATGTGGATTTACCATGGGAAAGAACTGATAAAGCTGAAACATTAAGATCACAATCTTCAACAAAATAATTTTAATAATTAATATAAATGATAAAGAGTTGTATAAAATACGGCTCTTTATTTTTTTTACATTAAGTGATAACATAAAATATACTTATAATACCAATAATTATAATTACGAGTTAATAAATGATTTTAGGAGAATTGAAATGGAAAAATTACAAGGAATGGTTAGTGATATAGTCTTTAAAAATGAAGAAAATGGTTATACCATAGCCTCTTTAGCCAATGAAAATGATGAAATAACTATTGTAGGTTGTATGCCAACTTTATCTGTAGGAGAAAGCATAGAAATAGAAGGAAAATGGGTAAATCATAAAATTTATGGATCTCAATTTGAGGTACAAAGTTTCATACCGGTTACACCATCTTCCCTTGAGGGTATTTATGTTTATCTATCTTCTGGTATGATTCATGGAATAGGCGAAAAAATGGCTAAAAGAATAGTAGATAAGTTTGGTGTTGATACTTTAGATATTATTCAAAATACTCCAGAAAGATTAACTGAAGTAGAGGGAATAGGTATGAAAAAAGTTAAACAAATCCAAGAAAGCTATGAAGAAAATAGAGAGCTTAGAAATATAATAATACAACTATCTCCTTATGGAATAACTCCTAATTATTGTTTAAGAATATATAAAAAATATAAAGATAAATCATTGGAAGTGATAAATAAAAATCCGTATAGGCTAGCAGAAGAAGTAAGAGGTATAGGATTTAGAATAGCTGATGATATTGCAAGTAAAATAGGGATAGATAAATATTCTCCAGATAGAATCATGCAAGGTATTTTATTTACCTTAAACCAAAGCTTAGGAAGTGGTCATACATATTTACCAAAAAGAATATTAATTGAGCAATCAGTTAAAATCTTAGGTGTAGAACCTAAACACGTGGAAAATGGAATTATGGATTTAGCATATGACCAAAAAGTACATTTAGAAAATATGAATGGAGAAGTACTCGTTTATTTAATGATGTACTATATATGCGAAAATGGTGTATGCAAAGAAATAGTAAAGCTATCTCAATATGAAACGAAGGATTTACATATTAATATAGAAGAAGAAATAAAAATTGTTGAAAAAGAAGATGAAATAAGTTTAGCAAATAATCAAGTCTTAGCAGTAAAAGAAGCTATAAATAATGGAGTAATAATTATTACAGGTGGACCTGGTACAGGGAAAACTACAACTATAAATACTATAATACAAATATTTGAAAATAACGATCAAAAAGTAGTGCTATGTGCTCCAACAGGTAGGGCAGCTAAGAGAATGAGTGAAACTTCAAATAAAGAAGCTAAAACTATTCATAGATTGCTAGAAATGGGATTTGCTACAGATAGCGATGAACTAGTATTTTTTAAAGATGAAGAAGATCCAATAGATGCGGATGTAATAATATTAGATGAAGCATCAATGGTTGATATTATATTAATGTATAATCTTTTAAAGGCGGTAAAACGAGGGACAAGGTTACTTTTAGTTGGAGATAGTGATCAATTACCTTCAGTAGGTGCAGGAAATGTTCTAAAAGATATTATTGATTCTAATGTAATAAAAACTGTAAGGTTAAATGAAATATTTAGGCAAGCTAGAGAAAGTATGATAGTAGTTAATGCTCATAAAATAAACAATGGAGAGCCGCTATTTTTAAATGTAAAAAACAAAGATTTCTTCTTTCTAAGAAAAAATACTAATGAAGAAATTTTAAATGAAATAATAGGACTTGTAAGTGAAAGACTTCCTAAGTTTTATAATTTTGATAAATTAAAAGATATACAAGTATTAACATCCATGAGAAAAGGCGACTTGGGAGTAAATAATCTAAATATAGAATTGCAAAAATATCTAAATCCACCTAATAAGTATAAACAAGAAGAACAGTTTGCAAAAAGAACTTTTAGGGTAGGGGACAAGGTAATGCAAATTAGAAATAACTATACAAAAAAGTGGGAAACAGAGGATAAAAGCGATAGCGGTGAAGGTATATATAATGGAGATATTGGATATATATTTCATATAGATAAAGATAAGAAGACTGTTTTTGTACTTTTTGATAAGATAAAAATTGCTTCCTATAAATATGATGAATTAGATGAACTTGATCACAGTTTTTGTACAACAATTCATAAAAGCCAAGGAAGTGAATTCCCTGTAGTAGTTATACCTATAGTTTGGGCACCACCTATGTTGCTAAGTCGTAATTTACTTTATACAGCAGTTACTAGAGCTAAAAAGCTTGTGGTATTAGTTGGTGATGTTAAATACTTAGAACAGATGATTAAAAATAATAGAATAAATGACAGATACTCTAATTTATCACATAAATTAAATAAATTTATAAAAGAAGGGCTGTTAAGTAAATAATAATGAAACTTATATCAAAGTTAATGCCAAATAATATAAAAGAAACTATTAAAGTTGCAATAAATTATATTTATCCTAGAAATATAACTTGCATAATTTGTGATAATCCTATAAAACTAAAAAACCCCTATTCTCTTTGTAGAAGTTGCTTTAAGGAGTTAAAATTTATTTTAGATGGATGTAGTAAATGTGGAAAACCTATAGTAAATAGAAACTTGGAAAGAGAAAGTTTAATTGACTGTAACTATTGTTATAATAAAACTTTCTACTTTGATAAGGCAATCGCATGTATAGAATACGATGATATAAGTAAAAAATTAATTTTAGATTTTAAATATAAAAGTAAAACTTATTTATGTAGATACGTAGCCTACTTAATGAAAGAAAAAATTCTATTAGAAGATATAAAGGCTGATTATATATTATTTGTGCCCTTACATAAAAAAAGGTTAAAGAAAAGAGGATTTAATCAAGCAGAAAAGATAGCTAATAAATTAAGTGACTTAATTGATATACCTGTACTAGATTGTGTTGGTAGAGTAAAAAATACAAAAAAGTTATATAAATTAAATAAAGAAAATAGAGAAAAAGAATTAAAAAATGGTTTTAAGGTTAAAGAAAATATTAATCTTATTAAAAATAAGAATGTAATATTAATAGATGATATTTTTACTACAGGCTCAACAGCAAATGAAATATCAAAAGTATTGAAAATAAACTCTGTAAATAATATATGTATATTTACACTGCTTACGACTTGTGTAGATGTATATGCAAAGGAATAAAATGCTATTGACAGAATTGTTTTAAGCCGTTAAAATAGTAATATGTTTCAGGTCTGTGGTTGCAAGTCCAAGCCAGACGCAGGCGAAAGGATCCACGTAAGTTAACACTAAAAATTGGGTTAATGATCATGGTGCGTCTTAGATGTAAGACCTACCGGTATTAAAATCGAGATGGTTAGTAGTGAGGCAAACCCGAGCGAAAGCTGCAGTAGGCGAGTGTGGGGTCAAAGACCAGGTCAGCTGAAACAATAAGTACCTATTAGGTACTTTTTTTTTACAAAAAAAGAAAATGGTTTCTAAAAAATATTTATAGATATTAATAAAATTGCATAATATAGAAATATATATCTATATTAAGTAAAATGTATCAACATGATGACAATAAAAGTAGAATGATAATTGTGATTAATGAATTAAATAACTAACAATGCATAATTATCATATGTGGATAAATATTAAGTATTACAATTAGATAATATACACAGTTATTAAAGTTATCAACAAAGTTATTAACATTATCCACAATACGTGTTGATTAATAATCCACATTATTATAAAAGTAAATAAAAAAATACATAAAACTATTTTTTACGACAGTATATAAAAAAATAAAAAGTTAACAATAAAAAAAAAGGAGAAAAACAATTAATATAGAATATATTTATTAAAGCATAAATACTAATACACAAGGTAAAGTATAAAATTACATGTGCTTTACATAAGTGAAGGGAGATGTTCTTATGAAAATAATAATATCAGGAAAAAAATTAGAACTTACAGATGGAATCAAGACTGCAATAGAAGATAAGTTAGGAAAGTTAGAACGTTATCTTAATCCAGAAACTGAAGTAAAAGTAACTGTAAGTGCAAAAAAAGCAGCTCAAAAAATAGAAGTAACAATTATCCCTATAAGTGGACCAATCATTAGAGCAGAAGATAGTGAAGAAAATTTATATGCTGCCATTGATGTTGTTTATGACAAACTTAAAAAACAAATAAGAAGATATAAAAATAAACTACAAGATAAACATCAATCTAAGGAAGAAAGTATTAGATTCCAAATTGATGAAGGAATAGAAGAAGATGATGAAAGTTTAGATATAGTAATAGAAAGACGTAAAAAATTCGATATGAAACCAATGAGTCCAGAAGAAGCAGTATTACAAATGGAATTAATAGAGCATGGATTCTATATGTTTAGAAATATAGATAGTGATGAAATATCTATAGTATATAAACGTGAAGATGGTGGTTATGGTTTAATAGAGCATGAATAGCATAATTAATTATTAAAAATATTCAAGGCTATCGATAATTTTATCGATAGCTTTTTTATATTGAGTTAAATATTTATTTTAATAAATTAAAATAGAATCTTAATGTTATTAAAAAGTATAAGTAAAATTAACTTTAAGTTTTGAAAAATAAATAAAGGTTTATACTATTAATATGTATATTATTGAGTAAAAAACTATATTTTGTTATCATATAAAATATGAAATGAAAAATTTAACAAATATAAAAGACCATAATATAAGGGGGAGAAAAGGAGCTGATATTTTGACAGAAATATTACTTATTATAGTAATAGTGCTTTTAATCATAAATATATTCATATGTACAAGGCCTAAGGACGTAAATTTAAGCAAATTTAGTGAGGATATGGAAAAAAAATTTGATAGTATGGAAAAAGTATCTAGACAAGAATTTTATACAAATAGAGAAGAATCAAGAAGAAACGAACAAGAAAATAGACAAGAAATGAAAGTTTCTATAGATAGTTTAACATCATCTATATCAAGGCATATTATGAATCTATCTACACTTCAGCAAAATCAATTTGATATAAATTCAAAAAGTTTGGAAAATACATTAAATTCTTTTAATGAAAATATGATGAAAAGTTTAGACAATCTTGCTCAGTTACAAAATGAAAGGTTAAATCAATTAACACAGGTTACTGAAGATAAATTCACAAGGTTAACGAAGTCAACAGAAGATAATCTAGAAAAAATGAGAATAACAGTAGATGAGAAGTTGCAAAATACACTAGAAAAAAGATTAGGCGAATCATTTAAAATGGTTAATGATAGATTAGAACAAGTCTATAAAGGTTTAGGGGAAATGCAAACTTTAGCTACTGGAGTTGGAGACTTAAAAAAGGTACTTTCAAATGTTAAAACAAGAGGCGTATTGGGAGAAATTCAGTTAGAACGTATATTAGAACAATTTTTAGCACCAGAGCAATACGCTAAAAATGTTATTACTAAAAAAGGATCTAGAGAAACTGTAGAATTTGCAATAAAGCTTCCTGGAAAAGACGAAATTAAAGATACAATATATTTACCTCTAGATGCAAAATTTCCTTTAGATATTTACAATAAACTAATAGATGCTTATGAAGACGGAAATCAAAATTCAATAGATAGTGCTTCTAAAGAATTAGAAAAGTTTATCAAAAAATCAGCTAAGGATATTAGAGATAAGTATATAGATCCACCTAATACTACAGAGTTTGGTATTTTATTTTTACCAACAGAAGGTTTATATGCAGAAGTTATTAAACGTCAGCAGTTAGTAGAGGATTTACAAAGAGATTTCAAAATTAATATAACAGGACCAACAACATTAATAGCGCTTTTAAATAGTTTACAAATGGGATTCAAAACTTTAGCAATAGAAAGGCACTCTAGCGAAGTATGGAAAGTACTTGGTGCAGTTAAAACAGAATTCTCTAAATTTGAAACAGTATTAAATGCTGCTCAAAGTAAATTAAATCAAGCTAGTTCAGAAATAGATAAACTAGTAGGAACTAGAACAAGACAAATTAATAGAAAGCTAGAAAGTGTGGAAAAATTAAGTCATGATCAAGCTTATGAATACATAGCATCATCAAAAGATGATGAATTTTAAATAAATATTGAAGAGTAGTTAAAACTATACTAAGGAAGTATGATTATACATGATTAAGTTAATATTTAATATTAAATCATTAATTTTTATGTTAAAATGTATAATAGTATAATAATACAATGAGGAGAGATGCATATAATGGGTTTTTTAGATAATTTATTTAATATGGCAGATAAAAAAGAATTAAAAAATTTCCAAAAGATTGCTGAAAAAATCAATGATATGGAACCAAGATTCGAGTCTATGAGAGACAAAGAACTTAAAAATATGACAAACGAATTTAAAGAAAGATTATCAAAGGGCGAAACATTAGATGATATATTACCAGAAGCTTTTGCAGTAGTAAGAGAAGCATCAAAAAGAGTTTTAGGACTTAGACAATATGATGTTCAGCTTATAGGTGGAATGGTGCTTCATCAAGGTAGAATAGCTGAAATGAAAACTGGTGAAGGTAAAACTTTAGTTGCTTCAGCACCAGTGTATTTAAATGCCCTTGAAGGTAAAGGCGTGCATGTTGTTACAGTAAATGATTACTTAGCAAAACGTGATAAAGAAGATATGGGTAAAGTTTATGAATTTTTAGGGCTTAGTGTAGGTGTTATAGTTCATGGACAAACTCCAGAAGTAAGAAGAGAACAATATAATTGTGATATTACATACGGAACTAATAATGAGTACGGATTTGATTACTTAAAAGATAACATGGTTATTCATAAAGAACAAAAAGTTCAAAGAGAGTTAAACTATGCAATAGTGGATGAGGTTGACTCTATATTAATAGATGAGGCTAGAACTCCTCTTATAATATCAGGACCTGGGGATAAATCTACACACTTATATACAGATGCAAATACATTTGTATTAACATTAAAAGCTCCAAGCAAAACAGAGCAAGAAAAAACTAAAGAAGAAAAAGAAGCACATTTCTCAGACGGAGATTATGATATAGATGAAAAACAAAAAGCTGCATCTTTAACTGAATCAGGGATAAAGAAAGCTGAAGTTTATTTTAATGTTGAAAATATAACTGATATAGAACATACAGAATTATATCATCATATAACTCAAGCATTAAAAGCCCATGCAATAATGAAAAAAGACGTAGATTATGTAGCTAAAGATGGAGAAATTATAATCGTTGATGAGTTTACTGGACGTTTAATGTTTGGTAGAAGATACTCAGAAGGTTTACACCAAGCTATAGAAGCTAAAGAAGGTTTACATGTACAAAGAGAATCTAAGACTCTTGCAACAATAACATTCCAAAACTTCTTTAGAATGTATAAGAAACTTTCAGGTATGACTGGTACAGCTAAAACTGAAGAAGAGGAATTTAAATCAATCTACAAAATGGACGTTGTTGTAATTCCAACAAATAAACCAGTTCAAAGAGAAGATTTAGCAGATGTTGTTTACAAAAATGAAAATGGGAAATTTAATGCAATAGCTGATGAAATATTAGAAAGAAATAAAAAGCAACAACCAATATTAGTTGGTACAGTATCAATAGATAAATCAGAAAAACTATCTCAAATCCTTAAAAAAAGAGGAATAAAGCATGAGGTATTAAATGCTAAGAATCACGAAAAAGAAGCAGAAATAGTTGCTCAAGCTGGTAGATTAGGTGCTGTTACTATAGCCACTAACATGGCTGGTCGTGGTACGGATATTATGTTAGGTGGTAACCCATTATTCTTAACTAAAAAAGAATTAAAGAGACAAGGATTTACTGAATCTGCAATAAAAAGAGTAGATACTCATATAGAAGAAATTGAATTAGAAGAAAATGAAGAATTAGCAAAAGCTAAGCATACATTTGATGATTTATATGAAAAATATAAAGAACAAGCGAAACAAGAACAAGAAGAAGTTAGAAAAGCTGGTGGTTTAGCAATCATAGGTACAGAAAGACATGAATCTAGAAGAATTGATAACCAGTTAAGAGGACGTTCTGGACGTCAAGGTGACCCAGGAAGTTCAAGATTCTATATTGGATTAGATGACGAACTTATGAGATTATTCGGAAGTGAAAGAATCCAAGGTGTAGTAGAAAAAATAGGTTTAGAAGAGGATATGCCAGTTGAACATAAAATGTTAACTAAATCTATAGAAAATGCTCAAAAGAAAGTTGAAGGAAGAAACTTCGGTATAAGAAAGCACGTTCTTCAATATGACGATGTTATGAATAAACAAAGACAAGTTATATATGATGAGAGAGGAAGAGTGTTAGAAGGCGAAGATATAAATGAACAAATCCAAGGTATGATAAAAGATATAATTAGTTCTTCAGTTACTGCTTATGTAGGAGATAAAGGCGTAGAGTTAGAAAACTTAAAATCATATTTATATGGACTATTTATGCCAAAAGGTAGCTTAGACTTAGAAGGTCTAGAAGAATTAAATACACAAGAATTAAGTGATAAAATTTATGAAATAGCTCATGATGTGTATAGAGAAAAAGAAGAACTAATAGGCTCTGAAAGAATGAGAGAAGTTGAAAGAATTATACTCCTTCAATGTGTTGATAATCACTGGATAGATCATATAGATGCTATGGATCAATTACGTCAAGGTATAGGCCTTCGTGCGTTAGGACAACAAGATCCAGTTATTGCATACAAGATGGAAGGTTTTGATATGTTTGACGATATGGTTAAACATATTCAAGAAGATACAGTAAGATATTTATTTAATATAACTATAGAGCAACAACCAAAAGAAAGAAAATCAGTAGTAGATGTTGATACTTTATCATCACCAAGTGATTTAGCTGATAAATCTCCTGTAGTTAAAGAAAAAACTGTAGGAAGAAATGAGCCTTGTCCTTGTGGAAGTGGTAAGAAGTTCAAACATTGTTGCGGAAAATAGTTTGGAGGGTTCCAATGCTAAATGAACAAGAATATAGACAAGTGTTACAACAAATGTCTTCAAATTTAAAAGATTTGAGGGTTTCTCTTTGACATAGATGGCCTAAATAAAGAAGTCCAGTCATTGGAAGAAGAAATCGCAAAGCAAGAGTTCTGGAATGATAATGAAAGAGCACAAAAAATATTACAAAAAAATAAATCGTTAAAAGACACTATAGAAGAATATAAAAGTTTACAAAATGGATTAGAAGAAATAGAAATATTGCTAGAAATGGCAATGGAAGAGGATGATGATTCTATTGAAAAAGAAATAGAATCATCTATCCAAAGTATTCAAAATGAATTAGATAAGGTAAGAATAAAAACTCTTTTAAATGGAGAATATGACAAAAATAATGCTATATTATCTATTAATGCAGGTACTGGTGGATTAGATGCTCAAGATTGTGCACAAATTCTCCTTAGAATGTACACAAGATATGCAAATAATAAAGGGTTTAAAATCAAAACTTTAGATTATTTACCAGATACTGAAGCGGGAATTAAGAGTGTAACTTTATTAATTGAAGGCTTAAATGCGTATGGATATTTAAAAAGTGAAAAAGGTGTTCACAGAATTGTAAGAATATCACCTTACGATACGTCAGGGAAAAGACATACATCTTTTGTTTCAGTGGATATTACACCAGAATTGGATGATGATATAGACATTGAATTAAATCCATCAGATTTAAAAATTGATACTTATAGAGCTTCTGGTGCTGGAGGACAACATGTAAACACCACAGACTCTGCAGTGAGAATAACACATTTACCTACAGGAGTAATAGTTCAGTGTCAAAATGAAAGATCTCAGTTAATAAACAGAGAGACAGCTATGAAAATGCTAAAAGGGAAATTAATTCACCTTAAAGAATTAGAACAAAAAGAAAGAATAGAAGATATACAAGGTAAGTATTCTCAGATTACCTGGGGAAGCCAAATAAGATCCTATGTTTTTCAACCCTATAAGTTAGTAAAAGATCACAGAACAAACTGCGAAGTGGGAAATGTGGATAGTGTACTAGACGGAAATATAGATTTATTTATAAATGAGTATTTAAAAATGAACAAAATTAATAAATAATTAAAACATAGGGCTTGAGAATAATAATATTCTTAAGCCTTATTTTTAGAAAGAAGGTTCAAATTGAATATTAATGAAATTTTAAAATCAGAGTTTAATCTAAGGGATGAACAAATTAACAATGTTATTAAGCTTATAGACGAAGGAAATACAATACCTTTCATTGCTAGATACAGAAAAGAAATGACAGGAGAAATGAGTGACGTTATACTAAGACAATTTAACGATAGATTAACTTATTTAAAAAACTTACAATCTAGAAAAGAAGACGTAAAAAGAATAATAGATGAACAAGGAAAGCTTACAGAAGATATAGAAAAGAGTTTAGTTAAATCGAATACTTTACAAGAAGTTGAAGATATATATGCTCCTTTCAAACAAAAAAAGAGAACAAGAGCAACAATAGCAAAAGAAAAAGGTTTAGAAGATTTAGCTTTATTAATTTTAGAAAAAAGTATAGTTGACATAAATTCAGAAGCAGAAAAATTTATAGATGAAGAGAAAAAAGTTTTATCTTTAGAAGATGCACTTAAAGGTGCAAATGACATAATAGCAGAAATAGTTTCTGATAATGCAGAAGTGAGAAAGCATATAAGAGAAAATGCTTTAAAATATGGAGTTATAGTAACTAAAAATACTAAAGATGAAAAATCTGTTTACGACATGTACTATGATTTTAGTGAAAGAGTAAGTAATATGGCTTCTCACAGGGTGCTTGCAATAAACAGAGGAGAAAAAGAAGAATTCTTAAAAGTTAAATTAGAAATAGATAATGATAGAATCTTAAAATATATAGAAAACCAATATGTAAATAAAAATAATTTTAAAAATAAAGAAATACTAGTTGCAGCCATAGAAGATGCTTACAAAAGATTAATCTTTCCAGCAATAGAAAGGGAAGTTAGAAATCATTTAACTGAATTAGCTCAAGAAAGAGCTATAAGCGTATTTGGTGAAAATATAAAGAATCTTTTATTACAACCACCACTAAAGGGAAAAGTAGTTATGGGATTTGATCCAGGATACGTTAATGGATGTAAAATAGCAGTAGTTGATGCCAGTGGAAAATTCTTAGATGAAGCTATAGTATATCCGCACAAACCACAAGGAAAGGTGGAACAAACAAAGAAAACATTAAAACGATTAATAGAAACTTATAAAATAGATGTTATAGCCATAGGAAATGGTACAGCTTCAAGAGAATCAGAAAGTCTTATATCTGATTTAATAAAAGAATTAGGTGCAGATACTCAATATATAATAGTAAATGAAGCAGGAGCATCAATTTACTCTGCATCTGAATTAGCAGCAGAGGAACATCCAGATATAAATGTTTCTATAAGAGGAGCTATATCTATAGGAAGAAGACTTCAGGATCCTCTTGCAGAGCTTGTAAAAATAGATCCAGAAAGTATTGGTGTCGGACAGTATCAACATGATTTAAATAAAAAGAGATTAAAAGAAGTTTTAGATGGAGTAGTAGAAGATTCAGTAAATAAAGTTGGATTAGACTTAAACACGGCTTCATATTCACTTTTAGAACATATAGCTGGAATAAGTAAAGCTGTAGCTAAAAATATAATTACTTATAGAGAAGAAAATGGTTCATTTAAATCAAGAACAGAGCTTAAGAAAGTAAAAAGACTAGGGCCTTCAGCTTTTGTTCAATGTGCTGGATTTATGAGAATCGAAGAAGGTAAAAATCCATTAGATAATACGGGGGTTCATCCAGAGAGTTATGATATTTGCAAGAAAATGTTAGAAATTTTAGGGTACTCTTTAGATGATGTAAAAAATAAAAATATATATGATATAGAAGAAAGATTAGAAAGAATAGGCTTAAAACAGTTAAGTAAAGATTTAGAGGTTGGAGAAGTAACTTTAAAAGATATTATTTTAGAGATCAAAAAGCCAGGTAGAGACCCTAGAGAAGAAGATGGAATGAAGCCTATACTTAGAACAGATGTATTGAAAATAGAAGATATAAAAGAAGGTATGATATTAAAAGGAACTGTTAGAAATGTTGTAGACTTCGGAGTATTCGTTGATATAGGAATAAAAAATGATGGTTTAGTTCATAAATCACAAATGAGTAATAAATTTGTAAAAGATCCAATGGAAATTTGCTCTGTTGGAGATATAATAGATGTTAAAGTAATAGGAATAGATTTGGATAAACAAAGAGTTGCCTTATCTATGAAGCTTTAATGATGGAGGAAAATAAGTGATATTCATAAAAAATGGAACAATTAATACAGTAACTAAAGGAATAATAAATAGCAATATTCTTATAGATAATAAAAAAATAATAGAAATTGGGGATGAAATAGTAGCACCTTTAGATGCACAAGTAATAGATGCAAAAGAGTGCTTAGTATTACCAGGTTTTATAGATGCTCATACGCACTTAGGACTTTGGGAAGATGGAATGGGAGCTGAGGGAGCTGATGGTAACGAAGAAACAGATCCTGTAACTCCTCATTTAAACCCCATTGATGGAATAAATCCAATGGATAGAAACTTTACAGAAGCCGTTCAAGGTGGAATAACAGCAGTTTGTACTACGCCTGGTAGTGCCAATGTAATGGGTGGTCAGTGTATAGCTATAAAAACATTCGGTAGAATTATAGATAAAATGGTAATAAAAAATCCTGTTGCAGCTAAAATTGCTTTTGGAGAAAATCCTAAAAGTGTTTATGGCAGTGACGATAAAACTCCGCAAACAAGAATGGCAATAGCAGCTTTAATTAGAGAAAATTTAAAAAAGGCAGAAGAATATTTAGAAGAAGTTGAAAGATGTGAGTTAGAAGAAGATGATGAAAGCAAACCAGAATATGATATAAAATACGAAAGTTTAATACCAGTATTAAAAAGACAAATTCCACTTAAAGCTCATGCTCATAGATCAGATGATATGTTTACTGCCATAAGAATTGCAAAAGAGTTTAATTTGAGATTAACGCTAGATCATTGTACAGAAGGACATTTAGTTGTAGAAGAATTGGTGGAGGAAGGATATCCAGTGATAGTAGGGCCTTCTCTTTCAGAAAGGTCAAAAATAGAACTACGTAACTTAACTTTTGAGACAGCAGGAATTCTTTCTAATGCAGGATTGGATGTTTGCCTAATGACAGATCATCCAGTAGTTCCTATCCAATACCTTCCTATATGTGCAGGAATAGCAATAAAACATGGAATGAAATCAGAAAAAGCATTGGAAGCCATAACAATAAATCCAGCAAAAGTATTAGGAATAGATGATAAAGTTGGATCTATTGAAGTTGGAAAAGATGCAGATATAGTTATTTGGGACAATAATCCTTTTGAGATAAATAGTCATGTATTATATACAATAATAGATGGAAAAATGGTTTATAAGAAAAGTAAATAAATTGAAGTCATGCATTGGATTTTATTATCTAAAATATTATGTTGACATAATGTATTAATTTAATTATTATAATAATATAATAAGAAATTAAAAAAACAGAAGATCTTCGGGGCAGGGTGAAATTCCCTACCGGCGGTTATAGCCCGCGAGCTACGTTTGTAGCATGATTTGGTGAGATTCCAAAGCCGACAGTACAGTCTGGATGAGAGAAGAGAATTATGATATATACCATAATCCGTTTTGAATATTCATAAGACTCGAAGGTTACAATTCTTCGAGTTTTTTTAATTTCAGAAAAATATTTAAAATTTGGAGGTTATATTATGCAAAATGCAGTTAGAAAGCCAGGATTATCATCTGCAAAAACTATAGCAAAGGTGGGAGTATTATCAGCAATAGCTTATGTACTTATGTTCATATCAGTGCCACTACCCATATTTCCATCATTTCTAAAAATAGACTTATCTGATATACCAGCAATATTTGGGGGAATGTCTTTAGGACCAATGGCAGGGCTTGCTATAGTTATAGTTAAAAACTTACTTCAAGGAATGACAGCAAGTACTACTGGAGGAGTTGGAGAATTTGCAAATGTAGTAATAGGTGGGTCTTATGTACTAATTATATGTTTATTTTACAAAAAGCTAAAAACTACAAAAGGAGTGTTAGCTGGAGGATTAGTTGGAATAGTAGCTATGACTATTATGGGATGTGTAATGAACTACTATATAATGATACCTTTATATGTAACAGTATATGGTATGCCTATGGATGTAATAATACAAATGGGAACTATAATAAATCCAAGAGTTACAGATTTAATGACTTTTGTAATATGGATGATTGCTCCTTTTAATATATTAAAAGCAGGTATAATGACAGTAGTTACTCTACCATTATTCAAAAAGATGGGAAAAATACTTAGTAAATAAGTTTTAAAATAAAAAAGAGCTATTTTAGCTCTTTTTTTATATTTATTAAACTTAGAATTCAAGTATATAAATATAACCCCTTTATTATAAATGAAGGTTATTATATAATAATATCTAGTTGCACAAGAAAGTGATGACTAAAATACGGACTGATATGACAATAATATAAAGAGTAATTATAAGAAATAAAGGATTTTATGGTGATATATATGAAAACAATTTTTTTAGATAAAGAAGAGAAAACAAGAGAGATTGGAGAAAAACTAGGTAAGTTACTTTTTCCAGGTAGTGTGATTTGTTTAATTGGAGATTTAGGAGCGGGAAAAACTACGATGACACAAAGTTTAGCTAAATCTTTAGAAGTAGATGATTATATTACAAGTCCAACGTTTACTATAGTAAATGAATATGAAGGTCGACTACCTTTATATCATTTTGATGTGTACAGAATTGGATGTAGTGAAGAAATGTATGATATTGGATTTGACGAATATATAGATTCAGAAGGCGTTTGTATAATTGAATGGGCAAATATAATTGAAGACATACTACCAAAAGATTATTTAAAGATAGAATTAAATTATAAAGAAAATGGAAGAGAAATGATATTAACACCATTTGGACAAAAATACGAAGAAATAGTTGAGGAGTTGACTAAACAATGAAGATACTAGGAATAGATACTTCTACCATGGCTGCTAATGTGGCAGTATTAGAAGATGATAAGTTAATTTGTGAATATACTATAAACACTAAAAAAACTCATTCACAAAAACTAATGCCTATGATAGAAAATATGTTAAAACTTAGTGATATAGAAATTAAGGATATAGATGCCATAGGTATTTGTGTAGGTCCGGGTTCTTTCACAGGACTTAGAATAGGAATGGCTACAGCAAAAGCCATGGCGCATGTAAATAATATTCCTTTAATAGGTATAAATTCTCTAGAGATACTAGGTGCTAATATAGATTTTTGTAAGAAAAAAATATGTTCTATACTAGATGCACAGAGAAATCAAGTTTATACTTGTAAATACATATTTGAAGAAGAGAAAAATAAAGCGTTAGAAGAAATAAGTATAATGCCAATTGATGATTTACTAGGAGAATTATCAGCTACAAATGAAGAATGGGTAATAGTTGGTGAAGCTGTTTATAAATATAAAGAAAAAATAGAAGCAATATCAAATATTACTATATCATCTCCACCAAATAACATAACTAAAGCAAGCAGTTTATGTACTGTAGCAAAATATAAATTTGAACAAAATACAGACGTACATAATTGTTATGACATAAATCCAATGTATATCAGAAAATCTCAAGCAGAGGAACAATATGAAGAAAAGCAAAAGAGGTTAAGAGATGGAAAATAATATGATAATAAGATCAATGACCATGGATGATGTGGATGAGGTTTATATAGTAGAAGAAGACTGTTTCGTAGATCCTTGGTCAAAAGAATCAATAAAAAAAGAATTAAAAAATAACTTAGCTAGATATTTAGTTGCGCAGTTAGATGATAAAATAGTAGGATACGTGGGTGTTTGGTTTGTAGTTGATGAAGGTCATATTACAAATGTGGCAGTTCACAGTGATTATAGAGGCAAAAAAATTGGAGATAAACTTGTAAAAGAAATGGTTGCGTTATGTAAGGAAAATAATATAGTAGCTATGACTTTAGAGGTTAGATCATCTAATTCAGTAGCACAAAATTTATACAGAAAGTATGGATTTAAAATGGGCGGTATAAGAAAAGAATATTATAGTGATAACAAAGAAGATGCCATCATTATGTGGAACCAGCTAAAAGAGGTGTAAAAATGAAGGATATAATAACATTATCTATGGAAAGTAGTTGCGATGAAACAGCAGTTGCTATCTTAAAAAATGGTAGAGAAGTATTAGCAAATATAGTATCTACTCAAATTGAATTGCATAAAAAATTTGGAGGGGTTGTACCAGAGGTAGCCTCTAGAAAACATATAGAGAATATTGATGCTGTATTCCAAGAAGCAATAGATACAGCAAATATTAAATTAGAAGATATAGATCATATATCTGTTACATATGGACCAGGACTTGTTGGAGCTTTACTTGTGGGACTTTCTTATGCAAAAGCGTTGGCATTTTCTTTAAACAAACCACTTGTAGGTGTTAATCATATGCAAGGTCATATATGTGCAAATTATATTGAACATAAAGATTTAAAACCGCCATTTATAACTTTAGTTGTATCTGGAGGTCATACTCACTTAGTAGAAGTAAAAGATTACAATAGTTATGAAATACTTGGAAGAACAAGAGATGATGCTTCTGGAGAAGCTTTTGACAAAATAGCAAGAGCTATGAATTTAGGATATCCAGGTGGACCAATAATTGATAAACTTGCTAAATTAGGAAATAAAAAGGCCATAGATTTTCCAAGAGCATATATAGATGATTCATATGATTTTAGTTTTAGTGGATTAAAATCATCAGTGCTAAACTACTTAAACGGGCAAAAAATGAAAAACATAGAAATAGTAGTAGAAGATGTGGCAGCATCTTTCCAAGAAGCTGTTGTGGAAGTTCTTGCTACAAAATCAATAAAAGCTGCTTTAGAAAAGAATTATAAAACAATTGCTTTATCAGGAGGCGTTGCAGCTAATTCGGCTCTTAGGGAGAAAATTTCTCGAATGGGGAAAGAACATGATATAGAAATTAAATACCCATCATTATCATTATGTACAGATAATGCAGCTATGATAGGTTGTGCAGGATATTATAATTTTATAAATGGTAAGAGAGATGATATGTCTCTAAATGCAGTACCAAATTTAAAAATAGATACGATTTAATTTACAGGAGAAACTTTAGCATGAGCATACAAAGATTTGAAGGAAATGGAAGAATGAGTAAGGCAGTTGTATTTAATAATACAATTTACTTATGTGGACAAACTTGTGTAGAAGCAAAAATGGCTAGAGAACAATTATTAGTAGAAATGTCAGTTATTGTAGCTGTAAAATAGAAAAAAGTCCCTTTCGGGACTTTTTTAGTTAAAATACATTTTAAAGTAATATACAATATTTTGCTTCAAAAGAGCTTAGGACTTATGAATTTTTTAAACTAATTCTTCCCAAGCTTCATATAGTGAAGAAAGTTTGTCTTCGAAAGTGTTTTTTTCTTGGCTTACTTCTTTAGACTTATTTGGATTAGAATAAACTTCCTCTTGGCATAGAAGATTATCTAGCTCTTCTATTTTAGTTTCTAGCTCTTCTATTTCTTGTTCAATATTTTTTATTTTATATTTATTTTTCTTTTCTTTTTCCCGTTGTTCTTTTTCTCTTCTTTTTTCTTCTTTTAACTGAGTTTTAGTTTTTTCTTCAACTTCAACTATGGCAGACATTTCTTCGGATTCTCTCTTTTTATTAATATAATAATCATAATTTCCCAGATACTCAGTTATGCCATTTTCACCTAAAACTAATATTTTATCTACAACAGTGTTTAAGAAATATCTATCATGAGAAATAGTAAATATAGTACCTGTATAATTTTCTAGGGCTTCTTCTAAAACTTCTTTAGAATCTATATCTAAGTGGTTAGTAGGCTCGTCCAGTAGTAAGAAATTTGCCTTAGATAATATTAATTTAAGGATAGCTATCCTAGCTCGCTCCCCTCCACTTAAAGTAGAAATCTTTTTAAATACTTCTTCATCTTCAAATAATAGAGAGCCTAACATATTTCTTATTTCTGTTTGAGTTAACTTTTCATTACTATCCCAAATTTCATCAATAATAGTATTATCCAAATTTAAAGTTTTTTGTTCCTGATGGAAGTAAGAAACATTAACATTAGTTCCAAGTTTGAAATCGCCACAAATAGGAGTAAGTTCTTTCATTACTATTTTAAATAATGTGGATTTACCAATACCGTTAGGGCCTATAAGTGCAACTTTTTCACCTCTATATATATCGAAGTTTACACCTTTAAATAAAACTCTCTCATCATAAGCCATGGATAAATCTTCAACGTGAAGAACATCATTTCCACTTGATATAGAAGGATTAAATTGAATTTTAGCTTTTTTTCTATATGCCTCAGGTTTATCTAAAACATCTATTTTATCTAAAGCTTTCTCCTTACTACGTGCTCTCTTTAGATGCTTTTCCCTTCCATACGCTTTCAATCTTTCAATAGACTCTTCTTGTTTCTTTAAATCTTTTTGTTGATCTTCATATTTTTTTAACTCAAGTTCCTTTTCAACTTTAGATAGTTCTACAAATTTAGAGTAATTACCATTATAAGTTTTTAGTTTCTTATTATGAATTTCAAATACTCTATCAACAACCTGGTCTAAGAAATATCTATCATGAGATATTAACATAACCGTTCCTTTATATTGCTTAAGAAAGAACTCTAGCCATTCTATCGCTTCGGAGTCTAAGTGGTTTGTAGGTTCATCTAGTAATAATAGAGTAGGTTTTTTAAGAAGTAATTTACCTAAAAGGACCCTAGTTTTTTCTCCACCAGATAAAATATTTATAGGTTTGTCCATATCCTCATCTTTAAAACCTAGGCCTTTAAGAACGCCTTTTGCTTCAGATTTATATCCATAGCCATTTTTAGAAGCGAAATCTTCCAAAACATGAGAGTAATCATTCATAAGTTTTTCTAAAGTAGGAGAGTTGTTTTTGCTACCTTCTTCAGAAATTTTATGCTCCAACTCTCTTAAATAATTTTCCATATCTATTAATGGTTTGAAAATCTCTAAAACTTCTTCTAATATGGTGTTATTAGAAAGGAAGTTAGTATTTTGTTGTAAATATCCTATTTCACAATCCTTAGAAGTATATATATCTCCCTCATCGTATCCATATTCTCCAGATATTATCTTCATTAAGGTAGTTTTACCAGTACCATTTATACCTATAATACCGATTTTATCTCCTTCATTTACTGTAAAACATATATTTTCTAAAATGGAATCTATTCCGAAACTTTTATACAAATTGTTACACGATAAAACAATCATAAATTTATACCTCCTTGAACTATCTAAAATTATAATGTTTTGGTATAATATAATCAAGAGTGTTATACTATTCACAAAAAATAATAATAACTAAACAATTATACTGGGGGTGAACTAATGGCTAATAAGAATATTTCAATGGCCGTTATAAGAAGACTGCCTAAATATTATAGATATTTAGGAGATTTGTTAAGTAAGGATATACAAAGAATCTCTTCTAAAGAGTTAAGTGATATAATTGGATTCACTGCTTCGCAAATTAGACAAGATTTGAACAATTTTGGAGGATTTGGCCAACAAGGATATGGGTACAACATTGAAGACTTACACACTGAAATAGGAAAGATTTTAGGTTTAGATAAGTCATATAGTGCTGTACTTATAGGTGCGGGAAACTTAGGTCAAGCAATAGCAAACTATGCAGGATTTAGAAAAGCAGGATTCGAGATAAAAGCGTTATTTGATGCTAATCCTAAAGTAATAGGGTTAAAAATAAGAGAATTTGAAATATTAGATTCAGATTTTATAGAAGAATATGTAAAAGAAAATAATATAGATATCGGAATTCTGTGTGTGCCAAAGAATGGAGCTCAGCAATTAGCAGATAGACTAGTTAATGCAGGAGCGAAAGGAATTTGGAACTTTGCCCCAATTGATTTAAATGTTTCTAAAGATGTAATAGTAGAAAATGTTAATTTAACGGAAAGTTTATTTACACTATCATATTTAATGAAAGATGATATTTAATAAACAAGATAAAAATTAAAGAAAGCTATTCAAATTATTATATAATTTGAATAGCTTTTTTTATTAGTCTTGTTGTGGAGCTTCCACTGGACAAACACTATTACATGCACCACATTCGATACACTCATCTGGATTTATTACATATATATCATCTCCAGCTGATATGCATTCTACTGGACATTCATCTGCACAAGCACCACAGCTTATGCAAGCATCACCTATTTTGTAAGCCATTTATAGGTCCTCCTTGTTATGTAAAATTATAATGCAATATCATTATAACAAAATTTGATAAAAAAGTACAATGAGAAAACTATATAAAAAAAACTATTCGAGATAATTTATTATCTCGAATAGTTTTTATGTAGATGTTATTCAGATACTATAGCATCGTTTGGACATGCATCAACACAAGAACCACAATCTAAACATTCGTCTGCATTTATTTCGTATTTATCGTCCCCAGATATTATAGCATCATTTGGACACTCATCAGCACAAGATCCACAAGCTATACAATCATCAGTTATTTTATAAGCCATTTTAGTACCCCTCCTTTGTCTTATTTAATTAAGTTCATTATAGCAAAATTTACCAAATATAACAACAGAAACTTAGGCTTGCAAAAATAGAATGAAAAGAGAATTAAAGAGTTTATATAAGTGGGATAAATAGATAGTAAATAAGTTTAAGATCACGAAAATAAATTATTCAAAAACTATAAATTATATAAAAATCAAATTAAATTGTAATTAAAACTTATTTTTTTATAATTTAATTAAAAATTTTTTGGAGTTTTTTATATTGTTAAAACATAAAATGAAAGGTAATTTGTAGGGAATATTAAATAAATGATATAGTTATTATGAAAAATGTATATAGTTTATGCATAATTTCGATAAAAAATAAAAAATATACATTGTGAATTTTATTATATTATATAATTTAAATAGTCTGAATATTGAAAAATAAATTGCAGGTTAAACATATAGACATTGAATAAAATTTAACTAAGTATTTATTAGGTTAAATATATTAATTAAACTTAATTACTTTAGTAAAAATTAAGTAAAAGTATGAAATTTAAAGTAAAATAAAAAAATATAGTGGATAAGGTTTTCCTAAAATCATAAATATCTTATAAATAACATTAATATAACTATATATAAATTTTCATATGGATGAGTAAGAATTAACAATCTTCTTATTAAGAATCTAACAAATAAATATATTTGAAATAATAGTAATTATAGTTTTAAACTTTAAAATAGTAAAAACAATAGTGTGAAATGTAACATAAATTAAACAAAAATTCAATTATAAATTAAACAAAAATTCAATTGCGTATAAGTATTTTACTATGCTACAATTCAATTGAGAGTAAGGAAAGTAGAAAATCTCACCAATTAAATAACAAACAAAAATGATAAATAAATTTACTTATTAATTAAGGGGGCTTTATAAAATGTCTAATTATGTACAAGAATGTATCGAACTTTGTAAGAAAAACAATCCAGGTGAAGTAGAATTTCATCAAACAGTTGAAGAAGTTTTATCATCTTTAGTACCAGTAATGGAAAAACATCCAGAGTATGAAAAAGCTGCTATACTAGAAAGATTAACAGAACCAGAAAGAGGAATAACTTTTAGAGTTGTTTGGACAGATGATAATGGTAATGTACAAGTAAATAAAGGATACAGATATCAATTTAATAGTGCAATAGGACCATACAAAGGTGGTTTAAGATTTGCTCCAAACGTTTACCCAGGAATAATAAAATTCTTAGGATTTGAGCAAATATTCAAAAATAGCTTAACTGGTCTTCCAATAGGTGGGGGTAAAGGTGGATCTGATTTCGATCCAAATGGAAAATCTGATGCAGAAATAATGAGATTCTGTCAAGCATTCATGACTGAATTATATAGACATATAGGACCAGAAACAGATGTACCAGCTGGAGACTTAGGTGTTGGTGCAAGAGAAATAGGATATATGTTTGGACAATATAAAAGATTAGTAAATAGATTTGAAGGTGTTTTAACTGGTAAAGGTCTTTCTTATGGTGGACTACAAGGAAGAACTGAAGCTACTGGATACGGAATAGTATTCTTTGCAAATGCAATGTTAGAAGCAAACGGAGAAAAATTAGCAGGTAAAGAAGTTGCTATATCAGGATTTGGTAACGTTGCTTGGGGAACTGCTGAAAAATTAAATCAATTAGGAGCTAAAGTAGTGACAATATCTGGACCAGACGGATATATACATGATCCAAATGGAATAAGTGGAGAAAAAGTTGCGTATATGCTTGATTTAAGAAACTCAGGTAAAAACGTATGTGCTCCATATGCTGATAAATTCCCAGGATCTACTTTCGTAGCTGGTAAAAAACCATGGGAAGTAAAAGCTGATTTATATATCCCATGTGCTACTCAAAATGAAATATTAATAGATGATGCTAAAGCTATAGTTGCTAGCGGATGCAAATTCGTATGTGAAGGATCAAACATGTCTTCAACTAACGAAGCAATAAAATACTTACAAGACAATGGAGTTATAGTAGGACCTTCTAAAGCTGCTAATGCTGGAGGAGTTGCTTGTTCTTGTATAGAAATGGGACAAAACTCTGGTAAAACTGTATTTACTCCAGAACAAGTATATGCTCAATTAGAAAATATAATGGTTGGAATACATGATGCTTGTGCTAATTCTTCTCAAACTTATGGATTTGGATATAACTTAGTTGCTGGTGCAAATATAGCTGGATTCTTAAAAGTTGCTGATGCTATGATGGCTCAAGGTTTAGTATAAATATAAAAACAAACGTTTTCTTGGGAAGCGTATAAAGTTTAATATAAATATAAAAACAGAAGATAGAAATATCTTCTGTTTTTTAATTGCTAAAAATATTGACATGAAAATGTAAAAGTGATAATCTACTAGAGATATGAAATACTTTTAAATTTAGTCCAGAGAGGCTAAAAAAGGAGGAAAATATGTTAAAATCAAGGAATTTAATCCAACCAGAAGACTTTTCTATTAAAGAAATAGATGAAATATTAAACTTAGCTGAGGATATTATGAAAAATCCATCAGCATATTCTCGTGTATGTGAAGGAAAATTAATGGCTACTTTATTTTATGAGCCATCAACAAGAACAAGATTAAGCTTTGAAGCTGCAATGAAACGTTTAGGCGGAGAAATAATAGGTTTCTCTGAACCAAATTCTTCATCAGTATCTAAAGGAGAATCATTGAGAGATACAATGAGAGTTGTATCTGGATATGTGGACCTTATAATTATGAGACATCCTGATGCAGGAGCGGCAGAAGAAGCTATTAAATACACGAGTGTACCATTCATTAATGCAGGAGATGGTGGAAATCAACACCCAACTCAAACCCTTACTGATTTACTCACAATAAAATCCCTAAAAGGAACTTTAAAAAATCACACAATAGGATTATGTGGTGATTTAAAACATGGAAGAACAGTTCATTCATTAGTGAAAGCAATGAATAGATATGAAGATAATAAGTTTGTTTTTATATCACCTGAAGAACTGAAAATGCCAGAATATATCAAAGAAAAAATGCAAAGTAATTCATATTGGCAAACATCACATTTAGATGAATCTTTAAAAAGTCTAGATTTACTTTATATGACTAGAATTCAAAGAGAAAGATTTGTTGATAATGATGAATACGAAAGATTAAAAGATACTTATATACTAGATAAAGAAAAGATGGAACATGCAAAAGAAGATATGTTTGTATTACATCCGCTACCAAGAGTAAACGAAATATCTACAGAAGTGGATGATGATAAAAGAGCAGTTTATTTTAAGCAAGCTACTTATGGTATGTATGCAAGAATGGCTTTAATTATGAAGCTTTTAGGTGTAGATATAAATAATTAATAATTTATAGTTTTTAGTGATATTAGAAAAGCGAATTTTATGGAGGATGCAAAATGTACAAAGTGATTAGAAATGAGTATGTTGGCGAAGAAATGTACTTAATGGAAGTAGAAGGAAATTTCAAGGGTGAAATGGGTCAATTTTATATGCTAAGAGCTTGGGATAATTACCCTTTATTATCAAGACCTATAAGCATTCATGATATAAATGAAAATAGTATAAGTTTCTTATATAAAGTTGTAGGAGAAGGAACAAAAATACTTAGTAAATTAAAACCAGAAGAGACAATAAAATTAGAAGGTCCTTATGGTAATGGCTACGAAAAAGTAGAAGGAAAAGTAGCTTTAGTAGGAGGAGGAATAGGAGTTGCACCACTTTATTTAGTGGCAAAAAATATTCCAAATTGTGATACCTACTTAGGATTTAGAAATGAACCTATATTAATAGATAAATATAATGAAGTTTGTAATGAGGTAAATGTTGCAGTAGGAAATACATTTGTGACAGACATTATAGACATAGAAAAATATGACTATATATTAACTTGTGGACCAACACCAATGATGGAAAAACTAGTTAAGATGGCGGAAGGAACAAATACAAAACTATTCGTTTCTTTAGAAAATCACATGGCATGTGGTGTGGGTGCATGTTTAGTATGTACATGTAAAACTAAATTTGGAAATAAGAAAACTTGTAAAGATGGCCCAGTATTCAGAGGAGAGGATGTGATTTTTAATGTCTAATTTAAATGTAAAATTCAAAGATCTTAATTTTAAAAACCCAGTAATAATGGCATCTGGAACTTTTGGATTTGGGAAAGAATACAATGAAATTTATGATATAGAAAAATTAGGTGGAATAAGTAGTAAGGGTCTTACATTAAATCAAAAAGATGGAAATAATGGAACGAGAGTTTTTGAAACTCCATCTGGGATGATGAATAGTGTAGGCTTAGAAAATCCAGGGGTACAAGGATTTATAGATAAAGAGTTACCTTTCTTCTCGGATTTAGATTTAGTGAGAATAGTTAATCTTGGTGGAGGAACACTAGATGATTATATAAAAGGTGCTGAATTATTAAGAGGAAAGAATATAGATGTAATAGAGCTAAACATATCTTGTCCTAATGTAAAAGCAGGAGGAATGGCTTTTGGAATAAAAAATGAAGTAGCAAGGGAAGTTGTTAGAGAGGTAAGAAAAGTTGTAGACAAACCTCTTGTAATAAAATTATCTCCCAATGCTGAAGATATAGTAGGTATGGCTAGAGTATGCGAAGAAGAAGGAGCTGATGGAGTTTCTTTAGTAAATACCTTTAAAGCTTTAGCGGTAGATATAAATAAAAGACAACCTGTATTTGAAAATGTATATGCAGGATTATCAGGACCGGCAATAAAACCTATAGCTCTTAGAATGGTGAATGAAGTTTCTAAAAACATAGAAATACCAGTATGGGGAATGGGTGGAATAACAAATGCAAATGATGCCATAGAATTTATAATGGCAGGTTCTTCTTGTATTCAAGTTGGAACAGCAAACTTTGTGAATCCAAGAATAGGACTTGAAATAATAGATGGAATAGAAAAATTCATGAAACAAGAAGGAATTAAAACTCTTGATGAAATAAGAGGAATTATTTAATGTAGAAATTTGATTAAAAGTGAAATAATATAAATTAGGTAATTGGAGGAGTAGAAAAATGAGTAAAGTAGATGTAGTTGAAATATTAAAAAAAAGTGATGCATTATTAGAAGGACATTTCTTATTATCATCAGGAAAACATAGTAATAAATATGTACAATGTGCAAAGGTGTTAAGATTTCCAGAGTATGCTGAACAAGTATTAAGCACGGTTGTTGATCAAATAAAAGATTTAAATATAGATTTAGTAGTTGGACCAGCTATGGGTGGAGTAATAGTTTCTTATGAACTTGGAAGACAACTTAAAAAAGAATCAGTGTTTACTGAGAGAAAAGACGGAGTAATGCAACTTAGAAGAGGATTCGAAGTTAAGCCAGGTGATAAAATAATAATAGCAGAAGATGTTGTTACAACTGGTAAATCAACAATTGAAACTAAAAAATGTTTAGAAGCTTTAGGCGGGGAAGTAATAGGAGTTGCTTGTATAGCAAACAGAACTAGCGAAGATATAGGAATGCCAATATATAGTGCTATAAAGTTAGATATACAAGTTTATGAAGCTGATGAGTGTCCTCTTTGCAAAGAAGGAAAAAAAGAGTTAGTTAAGCCAGGAAGTAGAGAATTTAAAGAATTAGGAATGTAATTCATAAAAAATACCTAGATAATAAGTTATCTAGGTATTTTTTTATGTCCAGATATGTGTAAAGTAATAAAAATAAGGTATATATATAAAGGATATAATTGTAAATTACTTCATTATGAAAATTAAAGGATAGATTAGATAAAAATAAAAATAATAATAAATAGATTCAAATGAGAGAGGAAAGTAGCTATGAACATTATAGAAAAAGATAACAAAATTATATTAGAAGGTATAAGTGAAGATTTTGATCCACAGCATGTATTTGATTGTGGTCAATGTTTTAGATGGTTAAAAGAAGAAAATAATTCATATACAGGTGTAGTACAAGGAAGAATTATGAATGTAAAAAAAGAAAATGATTTAATTATTTTTGATAATACTAATAAAGAAGACTTTTATAACATATGGTTCGATTATTTTGATTTAGGAAGAGATTATAGTGAAATAAAAAACGAATTAAAAGTTATGGATGAATATTTAAAAAAAGCAACAAAATTTGGACAAGGAATAAGAATATTGCAACAAGATGGATGGGAAATGCTTATATCTTTTATAATATCTGCAAATAATAGAATACCGATGATCCAAAGAGCTATAAACAACTTATCAGAAAAATATGGTGAGTTTATAGGAGAATACAGAGGAAAGAAATATTATGCTTTTCCAACGCCTGAGAAACTAAGTCAAGCATCTGTAGAAGATATAAGAGCATGTCAGACAGGCTTTAGAGACAAATATATAAAAAGTGTGGTTGATTATGTTAGTGAAAACAAGGAGGATGTTTTATCTTATCGAGAATTGAGTACAGAAGAATGTATAAAGGAATTAGTTAAATTTAATGGTGTAGGGCCAAAGGTGGCAGACTGTATTGCTTTATTTGGAATGCAAAAATACGATACATTCCCAGTGGATGTTTGGGTAAAAAGAGTTATGGAAGAGTTTTATGTGGAAGATAATTTAAGTCTGCCTAAAATAAGAAAATTTGCATTAGATAAATTTGGTGATTTAGCAGGATTTGCGCAACAATATTTATTTTACTATGCAAGAGAATTAGGAATAGGTAGATAGGACATAAGGAGATGAAAATAATGATATGGTTTTAAAAATCATTTTAGTACTCTTTTATATATTGAGTGTGATCATTTCTATAAAGCTTATACTAGAAAATAGAGATCCTTCAAAAACATTAATATGGATTTTGATTTTTATGTTATTTCCAGTTGTAGGCATATTAGCCTATGCTGTATTAGGAAGAAATATTAGAAAGATAAAAATGAACAAAGCTTATAAAATGGCAAATAATATGAAAAAAGAAAATCTTTTATTTAACTTGGATGAAATGAAAGAATTAGCACAAGGCCAAAGTACAATGATAAAAGAAGGAAAGCTACCATATGATAAAAATATAGATTTTAGAGTCTTAAGAATAGTTAGTTTATTACTTAATACAGGAATTTTTCCATTTACAATTAATAATAATATAGAAATTTACGTGGATGGGAATGAAAAATTTGAAAATTTAATAAAAGATATACGAAATGCAAAAGACCATATTCATTTAGAATACTTTATAATTAAAGACAGTGAAATTGGGGAAAAAATAAAAAAAGAGCTAATAGATAAAGCTAAGGCTGGTGTAAAAATAAGAATAATTTATGATGATGTAGGTTGTTGGAGATTTTGGTTTCATAGAAAATTTTTCGATGAAATGAGAATTTATGGTATAGAAATAATTCCATATTTAAAAGGTAAGATTACTATACCCATAGGCGGACAACTTAATTATAGAAATCATAGAAAAATTGTAGTTATAGATGGACAAATAGGATACACCGGAGGGATAAATATTGGTGATGAATATATAGGTAAAAATAAAAAATTTGGATACTGGAGAGACACCCATATAAGAATAGAAGGAACTTCAGTTTATATGTTACAAATGATTTTTTTAACAGATTGGTATTACAATACGAAAAAAGTATTATTAAAAGAAAATTTATTTCCTAAGTTAAATGATAAAGGGAACTGTATGATGCAAATTGTGGCTAGTGGTCCAGATTCAGATTGGGAGTCTATGCATTATGCTTATTTTTATGCTATATGCCAAGCAAAAAAAAGTATCTATATAGAAACACCATACTTTATACCAGATGAAAGTTTGCTAAAAGCTTTAAAATGTGCAGCTTTAAGTGGAGTGGAACTTATTATTTTATTTCCTAAAATTGCAGATCACAAAATTGTCAATACTGCATCATATTCTTACTTCCAAGAAATATTAGAATCTGGTGGAAAGATATATTTATACAATAAAGGATTTTTACATTCAAAAGTTATAATTATTGATGATTTTATGGCATCAACAGGATCTGCCAATATGGATTTTAGAAGCTTCAAATTGAATTTTGAAGTTAATGCCTTTATATACGACAGTAATATTATTAATGAAATTAAAAAAGATTTTATGGATGACTTGGAGAATAGTGAAGAATTAGAAAGAAATAAATTTGAAAGTAGAAATACAATTATGAAAATTAAGGAGTCTATATCAAGACTTTTTTCTCCTTTATTATAAAAAGTATGTTATTTTACATCAAATAGCATGCTTTTTTATTTATTACAGTGTATCTTTATGAAAAAAATACTATAAATAATCTTTGTTACAAAGTATAGTTTATAATTGAAAGAAATTATTTAATCTGATAACATAGAATTAGCAAACTTTTGGGATAAAAAGGTAAAAAAAGTAGGAATATTATAAATCAAGGGAGAATGTTATGGACAGATTTATTAATGATTTTAAAAAGTATTATAAGTATGCCATATATTCAGCTAAGTCAGAACTAAAGGCAGAAGTCGCTAGCTCTTATTTAAACTGGATATGGTGGGTATTGGAACCGTTATGTTTTATGCTAATATATTCTTTTATATTTGGTGTAGTTTTTAATGCAAGTGAAGAGAACTTTACTATTTTTGTTTTTATAGGTATAATGGCTTGGGATTTTTTCAATGGAAATATGAAACAGAGTGTTAAGATGATAAAAAATAATAAAGCTATTGTATCTAAAGTTTATATACCTAAATTTGTTTTGATTTTTTCTAAAATGCTAGTTAATGGATTCAAAATGATGATTTGTTTTGGAATAGTAATTCTTATGATGATTGTTTGTAGAGTATCAGTAACATGGAATATACTATATATAATACCAATAATGATAACTCTTTGGATTGTGAATTTTGGATTTATGACAATTTTACTTCATTTTGGTGTTTTTATAGAAGATTTATCAAATGTAGTGAATATAGTACTAAGAGCGGTATTTTATATGACAGGAATTTTTTATGCTATAGAAAACCGTATACCATCACCTTATTCAGATATTTTATTAAAAGGTAATCCTATTGCATTTTCCATATCTTCTTTTAGAAGGTGCTTGTTATATGGTGAACGACCTTCTTTAAAAGTCCTTTTAATATGGATAGTAGTTGGATTAATTATATCAACAATAGGTGTAAAAACAATATATAAAAATGAAAATAGTTATGTGAAGGTGATATAATGGAGGATAAAAAATTAGCTATAAAAGTAAGTAATTTGAGTATAACTTATAAAAGTATGAAAGCTTATTCAATAAAAAAGAATTTATTAAGATTAAAAAAAGCAAAAGTTAAAGAATTTAGGGCCGTACAAAATGTATCCTTTGATTTGGAAGAGGGAAAAATTCTAGGTATAATAGGCAAAAATGGAAGTGGAAAATCCACCATGTTAAAAGCTTTAGCTGGAATATTCTCTCCAGATGAAGGATTTATAGACTTACATAATAAATCAGTATCTTTGTTATCCATAGGTGTTGGATTCAATAAAAGTTTAACGGGTAGGGAAAATATTCTTTTATCAGGAATGCTACTTGGATTCTCAGAAGAAGAAATAAGAAATAAAATAGATGAAATAATAGAATTCGCAGAGCTTGATAAATTCATAGATATGCCTGTAAAAACATATTCTAGTGGTATGTTTTCAAAGTTAGCTTTTTCTATTACAGCCATATTAGAAACAGATATAATGCTTATTGATGAAGTACTAAGTGTAGGAGACCAAAAATTTAAAAAGAAAAGTTATGCGAAAATGAAGAATCTTATTTCTGATAGAAAAAGAACAGTAGTTATAGTTTCTCATAATATTTCCACCTTAAATGAACTTTGCGATACTGTAATGTGGATGCATGATGGTGTAATTAAAATGATGGGAGAACCTAAAGAAGTTCTTGATAAGTATACAGAATTCATGAAATAATTGAGTTTACTCCTTCTAATATGGAAGGTGTAAGCTTTTTTTATACTATAAAATATTTTAAATTTGCAATAATATGGTATAAAAACAGGGTGTAATGATAAATATCTATATAGAAATAAAGGTTCAAAAATAAGTTGAAAATTTTATAAAAATGGTTTATTATTATCTTGTTAGCACTCCGAGATATAGAGTGATAAAAAATAATAATAACTAAATTTAATAATATAATTCTATTTTAGGAGGGATAAATTATGAAAATAAGACCTTTAGCAGACAGAGTAGTAATCAAAAAAGTTGAAGCAGAAGAGAAGACTTCAAGTGGTATTATTTTACCAGGCTCAGCAAAAGAGCAACCACAAATGGCACAAGTTATAGAAGTGGGGCCAGGAGGGTTCGTAGATGGAAACGAAGTCAAAATGGAAGTTGAAGTTGGAGATAAAGTAATATACTCAAAATATGCAGGAAATGAAGTTAAAATAGACTCAGAAGAATACATAATTTTAAGACAAAGCGATATATTAGCTGTTATTGAGTAAAAATTAGGAGGGTATGAAAATGGCAAAGGATATTAGATTTGCGCAAGATACAAGAAAAGCATTAGAAACTGGTGTAAACAAATTAGCTGATACAGTTAAGGTGACTCTTGGACCAAAAGGAAGAAATGTCATATTAGACAAAATGTTTGGAGTACCTCTAATAACTAATGATGGTGTTACTATAGCAAAAGAAATGGAATTGGAAGATAGATTTGAAAATATGGGAGCACAGCTTGTTAAACAAGTTGCAACTAAGACTAATGATGTAGCGGGAGATGGTACAACTACTGCTACAGTTTTAGCACAAGCAATAATAAGAGAAGGTTTAAAAAATGTTACCGCTGGATCTAATCCAATAATACTTAGAAAAGGTATACAAAAAGCTGTAGAAGCTTCAGTAGAAGAATTAAAGAAACAATCTAGAACAATAGAAACTCAAGAAGAAATAGCTCAAGTTGGTGCAGTATCTTCAGGAGATGATGAAATAGGTAAATTAATAGCTGAGGCTATGAAAGTAGTAGGAAAAGAAGGCGTTATAACTGTAGAAGAATCTAAGACTATGAATACAGAATTAGAAACTGTTGAAGGTATGCAATTTGACAGAGGATTTGTTTCTGCATACATGGTTACAGATGTGGACAAAATGGAAGCAGTTTTAAATGACCCTTATATATTAATAACTGACAAAAAAATATCTAACATACAAGAATTATTACCAATATTAAATCAGATAGTTGAACAAGGTAAGAGACTATTAATAATAGCAGAAGATGTGGAAGGTGAAGCATTATCAACTTTAGTTCTTAATAAGCTAAGAGGAGTTTGCGAAATAGTTGCAGTTAAGGCTCCAGGATTTGGTGATAGAAGAAAAGAAATGCTTCAAGATATAGCTACTCTTACTGGTGGTGTTGTGATATCAGAAGAGGTTGGATATGATTTAAAAGAAGCTGATTTAGGAATGTTAGGTAGAGCTTCTTCAGTTAAGGTGGTAAAAGATAGTACTACTATAGTTGGTGGTCATGGAGAAAAAGAAGATATACAAAATAGAGTTAATCAAATAAAACATTTAGTAGAAGTTACAACTTCTGATTTTGATAAGGAAAAATTATTAGAAAGATTAGCTAAGTTATCTGGTGGAGTTGCAGTAGTTAAAGTTGGTGCAGCTACAGAAGTAGAAATGAAAGAAAAGAAATTGAGAATAGAAGATGCTTTAAATGCAACTAGAGCTGCTGTTGAAGAAGGTATAGTTGCTGGTGGAGGTACTGCTTTAGTTAGTACAATACCAGTTTTAGATAAATTAGTTGAAACTCTAGAAGGAGAAGAACAACTAGGCGCTAAAATAGTAAAAAGAGCATTAGAAGAACCATTAAGACAAATAGCAATAAATGCAGGTCTTGAAGGTGCAGTAATAGTTAAAAATGTAATAGCAGAAGATCCAGAAGTAGGATTTGATGCATTAAACGAAAAATATGTAAATATGATAGAAGCTGGTATAGTTGACCCGACTAAGGTTACTAGAAGTGCTCTTCAAAATGCAGCATCTATAGCAGGAGTATTCTTAACAACAGAAGCTGCTGTTGCAGATATTCCAGAAAAAGAAGATAAATCTGCACCTATGGGAGCAGGAATGCCAGGAATGATGTAATATAATGAAATTTAAACAAAGGGGGAACTCATAGAGTTCTCTCTTTTTGACTACAAATATACTTTTTAGTAGAAATGATATAATCTTGTTCTGCGCGAATTAAAAAGTTTTAATTAATAAATAGTTGTGTTTTAAATAAAATATTAAGGTATAATTATATGTAAATAAAAGAGCAAAAGAGGGGAATTATGGACTTAAAAAAATTATTAAATGATGTTAAAAATAGCAACATAGAAATAGAAGATGCTTTAGAGAAATTAAAAGATTTGCCTTTTGAAGATATAGGATATGCTCATATTGATCATCATAGGAGTATAAGAAATGGATACCCAGAAGTAATATATTGTAAGGGGAAAAGTGATGACCATATTTTGGGAATCATAGAAAGGATGAACGAGAAGGGTAGTAACATTCTCGGAACAAGATGTGAAAAGGTTACCTATGATAAAATCATTAAACTATATCCTAATGCTGAATATGATGAATTATCAAAAATATTAAGAATAAAAAATGAAGAAATAAAAGATAAGGGTAAGGGAACGATTTTGATTGTTACAGGAGGTACATCTGACATACCTGTGGCAAATGAGGCATACTATACGGCCTTATTCTGTGGAAATAAAGTTGAAAGATTATATGATGTAGGAGTTGCTGGAATTCACAGGCTATTATCTAATAGACATATGATTGAAAATGCTAGAGTAATTGTGGCAGTCGCGGGTATGGAAGGAGCTCTTCCTAGTGTAATAGGAGGTCTAGTAGATGTACCGGTTATTGCAGTGCCTACATCAGTTGGATATGGTGCAAATTTTGATGGACTAGCTCCGCTTTTAGCTATGTTAAATAGTTGTGCTTCAGGTATATCTGTAGTAAATATAGATAATGGATTTGGAGCAGGATATTTGGCATCTACTATTAATAAATTGAAATAATAATTGTTATTACTTAAATATATAAAAAATATGTATGTAAAAATATATTTTTCATAAAATATCTAACCTAAAAAATATGTTTTTGCTGATATAAAAATTAAGTAATAGTATTATAACAGTAAATTAAATAAAGTAGAAATATAATTTTTCATATAAATAATTATAGTAATTAATTCCAATATGTTAATTAAACAAGCTTGTATGAGAATAAATATAATAACTCATGAAGAAAATCGTAAAAATTTGTTGACACAAGCGAATTATTTT
Source organism: Terrisporobacter vanillatitrophus (assembly GCF_051148895.1). Lineage (GTDB taxonomy): Bacteria > Bacillota > Clostridia > Peptostreptococcales > Peptostreptococcaceae > Terrisporobacter > Terrisporobacter vanillatitrophus. The sequence goes on along the minus strand of NZ_CP154625.1, from coordinate 3,855,119 downwards.
GGTAAATTATTATTCAAACATAAGGCGAATAACGAAAATTTTTAAAACAAAATCACTCGTATATACTCAGAAATATGGTCTGAGAGTTTCTACCGAGAAACCGTAAAAATCTTGGCTATGAGTGAAATTATTATATATATTTGGATATATTAGCTGCTTAATAATAGGCAGTTTTTAAGTCATACATTCAAACCTGTATAGTGATTTCACTTTTTAGTAAAAAGATGGAAGCTATACAGGTTTTTTTTTATAAAAAATTAAATGTTCAAATATAAAGTGGGTTAAATTGAAAGGAGATTAGTATGGCTACAATAATAAAAGAAGGATTAACTTTTGATGATGTTTTATTAATACCTCAAAAATCAGAAATATTACCAAAAGAGATAAATACACAAACATACTTAACTAAGACAATAAAATTAAATATACCTTTAATGAGTGCTGGAATGGATACTGTTACAGAGTCAAAAATGGCAATATCTATGGCAAGACAAGGTGGTATGGGTATAATTCATAAAAATATGTCTATTGCAGAGCAAGCTTCAGAAGTAGATAGAGTAAAGAGAAGCGAAAGTGGAGTAATTGTGGATCCATTTTACTTAACAAAAGACCATACAATTCAAGATGCTGACAATATAATGGGCAAATTTAGAATATCAGGAGTTCCCATAATAGACGAAGACAAAAAACTTATTGGAATAATAACAAACAGAGATATTAAGTTTGAAAAAGATATGTCTAAAAAGATAGAAGATGCTATGACTAAAGATAATCTAGTAACAGCTAGAGAAGGGGTTACTTTAGAAGAAGCTCAACAAATCCTTAAACAACATAAAATTGAAAAATTACCAATAGTAGATGAAGATAATCATTTAAAAGGTTTAATAACAATAAAAGATATAGAAAAGAAAATTCAATATCCAAACTCTGCAAAAGATAAAAAGGGAAGACTTTTATGTGGTGCAGCAGTTGGTATAACTGGAGATGTATTAGATAGAGTAAAAGCATTATATGAAGCAAAGGTAGATATTATAGTTTTAGATAGTGCACATGGACACTCAAAAGGTGTTATAGAAGCGGTACAAAAAATAAAATCAGTATATCCAGACTTACAAGTAATAGCAGGAAATGTAGCTACAGCTCAAGGTTGTGAAGACTTAATAAAAGCTGGAGCTGACTGTGTGAAAATAGGTATGGGACCAGGATCAATATGTACTACAAGAGTAGTTGCTGGTATAGGAGTTCCACAAGTAACAGCAGTTATGGATTGTGCAGAAGTTGCTAAAAAATATGGAATACCAGTAATAGCGGATGGTGGTATTAAATATTCTGGTGATGTGGTTAAAGCTTTAGCTGCTGGAGCAAATGTTTGTATGATGGGTTCTTTATTTGCAGGAACAGATGAGAGTCCAGGAGAAACAGTTCTTTACAGAGGTAGATCATACAAAACATATAGAGGAATGGGCTCTATAGCAGCTATGGAAGATGGCTCGAAAGATAGATATTTCCAAGATGGTGTTAAGAAATTAGTTCCAGAAGGTGTAGAAGGAATGGTTGCTTATAAAGGTAAAGCGGAAGATATAGCTTATCAAATGATAGGTGGTTTAAGATCAGGGATGGGTTACTGTGGAGCACCTACAATAAAAGACTTACAAGAAACAGCTCAATTTGTAAAAATAACAGCAGCTTCTCTAAAAGAAAGTCATCCACATGATATAACAATAACAAAAGAAGCACCAAACTATAGTACACAAGGAGATATGATGTAATGAAACATGAATTAGTATTAGTCGTTGACTTTGGGGGTCAATACAATCAGTTAATAGCAAGAAGGGTAAGAGAAAATAACGTATATTGTGAGATAATACCATATACTACAGATATAGAAACTATAAAAGCTAAAAATCCTAAAGGGATAATATTTACAGGAGGACCTAATAGTGCATATTTAGTGGATTCTCCAACAATATCAAAAGAAATATTTGAAATAGGAGTACCAATACTTGGAATATGTTACGGACATCAAATAATGTCGCACGTTTTAGGTGGTGTTGTTAGAAAAGGTAATACAGCTGAAAAAGAGTATGGAAAAACATCTATAACATATAAAGAATCAAAATTATTTGAAGGAATGACAACTAATACAGTTTGGATGAGTCATACAGATTTAGTTGATACTGTAGCAGAAGGATTTGAAGTAATAGCTTATACAGCTGATTGTCCTGTTGCAGCAGTAGAAAACAAAGAAAAAAATCTTTATGGAGTACAATTCCATCCAGAAGTTGAACATTGTTTAGAAGGATATAAAATACTTAAAAACTTCCTATATAATGTTTGTGAAGTAAGTGGAGATTGGACTACGGATTCATTTATAAATGATAAGATAAAAGAGTTAAAAGAAACAATAGGTGATAAAAAAGTATTATGTGCTTTAAGTGGTGGAGTTGACTCGTCAGTTGCAGCAGCACTTGTTCATAAGGCTATAGGAGACAACTTAACTTGTGTATTCGTTGACCATGGATTACTTAGAAAAAATGAAGGTAATGACGTAGAAAGAATATTCAGAGATAAGTTTGATATGAACTTAATAAGAGTTAACTGTGAAGATAGATTCTTAGGGAAATTAAAAGGTGTAACAGAACCAGAATCTAAGAGAAAAATAATAGGTGAAGAGTTCATAAGAGTATTTGAAGAAGAATCAAATAAACTTGGGAAAATGGATTTCTTAGTACAAGGAACTATATATCCAGACGTTGTAGAAAGTGGACATGGAGAAGCTGCTACAATAAAATCTCATCACAATGTTGGTGGAATACCTGAAGATATAGAATTCCAAATAGTAGAACCATTAAGAGAGTTGTTCAAAGATGAAGTTAGAAAAATAGGTTTAGAACTTGGAATAGAAGAAGGATTAATATTCAGACATCCATTCCCAGGACCAGGACTTGGAATAAGAGTTATAGGTGAAGTTACAAAAGAGAGATGTGATATCTTAAGAGAAGCTGATGCTATATATATGGAAGAACTTAAAAAAGCAGGTTTATACAAAGAAATTTGGCAAGCATTTGCTACATTACCAGATGTAAAAACTGTAGGAGTTATGGGAGATGAAAGAACTTATGCTTACTTAGTAGGTTTAAGAGCAGTAACATCTTCTGACGGAATGACTTCTGACTGGTATAAAATGCCATATGATGTTTTAGAAAAAATATCAAACAGAATAGTAAATGAAGTTGATGGAGCAAACAGAGTAGTTTATGATATAACTTCAAAACCACCAGGAACGATAGAGTGGGAATAATATAAGTAAAAAAGACAAATACGCATTGTTATTTGTCTTTTTTTTATTTTTTGTAATTAATTTATAAACTTATTGAAATAATAATATTATGAATGCCAAAGCTTTATAAAACATAGTACATACACAATTATTAAAATGACAGGAGGCATAATATGAATTATAAGAAGATTGTGGCATTAAGTTCAGCAATACTAATAGGTACAATGAATTTAGTAGGATGTACAAATAAAAAAGATAACACAGAAACAAAGGATAATAAAGCTATAAAGGTAGGAATGGTTGCAGATGTAGGTGGAATAAATGATGAATCTTTTAACCAAAGTGCATGGGAAGGTTTACAAAAAGCACAGAAAGAATTAGGAGTAGAAGTAAAAGTAATAGAATCAAAACAGGCTTCCGAGTATATTGGAAATATAGAAACCTTAGCTGATGATGGAATGGATTTGATAATAGGTGTTGGTAACACCATGGTAGAAGATATTAAAACCCAAGCAGAAAATTATCCAGATTTAAGTTTCGCTATAATAGATGAAACTTATGATACAATACCTCAAAATATAACGCCTATATTATTTAAAGAAAATGAAGCTACTTTTTTAGCTGGACTAATAGCAGGCAAAATGACCAAAACTAATAAAGTTGGTTTTATAGGAGGAATGGAAAATTCAATAATATATAGATTTTTATATGGATATGAATATGGTGTAGACCAAGCTAATAATGATGTAGATGTACAAATTCAATTTGCTGGAACTTTTGCAGATGCAGCAAAAGGTAAATCTATAGCAAATCAAATGTATTCAAATAGTGTAGATGTAATCCTTTCAGCAGCAGGTGGTACAGGTGTAGGAGCTATAGAGTCAGCTAAAGAACAAAATAAATATGCAATAGGTGTAGATAAAGATCAAAGTGACTTAGCACCAAAGAATGTTCTAACATCAGCTTTGAAAAAAGTTAATGTTGGTGTATATGATACAGTTAAAGAATTTAAAGATGGAAAACTATCTGGTGGAGAAGCTAAAGTATATGGATTAAAAGAAGATGGTGTTGGTATACCTGAATCTACAAAAAATTTAGTTCCTCAAGATGTAATAGACTATGTAAATACTATGTCAGATAAAGTTAAAAATGGAGAAATAAAAATTCCAGGTACAGAAGAAGAATTTAATAAAGTAGATTAAAAAACAAAGATAAGAAGTTAAAGCTTATTGTCTCTATTTTTTATGCAAAATAACATAAAATATAATGAATAGTTCGTATTTATTGTATAAATATCTATGAAAAAATGTAAAAAATAAAAAAATGTTCGCTAAAATCAAAAATGTATATTGACAGTAAATATATGAGATGTTATTCTATTATTGTACTCATAAACACGAACAAAAAAGCTTGTTTTTCAACCGAAAATAAGTTATATATGGAACATTAATCCAATAAAATATATGGAATAGGGTGATGATAATTATGGAAATGACATCAAAATCAAAAAAAGAAAATTTACTACAGAAAGTTTTTAAATTAGAGGAAAATAATACAGATACAAAAACAGAAGTAATGGCAGGAATAACTACATTTATGACTATGGCATATATATTAGTAGTTAACCCATCAATACTTTCTCAAACCGGAATGGATCAAGGAGCAGTATTTGTTGCAACAGCTCTATCAGCAGCAATAGCAACTTTCATCATGGGGATTTTAGCAAATTATCCAATAGCATTAGCTCCAGGTATGGGATTAAATGTATTCTTTGCCAATACAATAGTTTTACAAATGGGATATTCATGGCAATTTGCTCTTATGGCAGTATTTATAGAAGGGCTTATATTTATTCTGCTTACAGTAACAAATTTAAGAGAAAAAATAATTGAATGTATACCAACAAACTTAAAATATGCTGTAACAGCAGGTGTTGGTTTATTCATAGCTTATATAGGATTAAAAAATGCAAGTATAATAGTTGATGGAAGTTTAGGAAATTTACACGATCCATTAGTTATATTAACATTATTCGGATTATTAGTAACAGGAGTATTAGTTGCTAAAAACAAAAAAGGTGCATTATTAATTTCTATAGTAGTAATATCTGTTATAGGAATGGGGCTTAAATTAGTGGGTCTACCAGAAGGTATAATGTCTCTTAGTATACCTTCGTTAAAACCAGTATTTTTACAAGCATTCTCAGTAAATCCTAATGAAATATTTAGTTTAAATATGGGAATAGTAGTATTTACATTATTATTTGTTGATTTATTTGATACAGTAGGATGCTTAGTAGGTGTTGCTGAAAAAGGAAACCTTTTAGATGAAAATGGAAATATGCCAAGGGTTAAAGAAGCTATGTTAGCTGATGCTATAGGAACAACTACAGGAGCTTTACTTGGAACATCAACAGTAACTTCATTTATAGAAAGTGCAGCAGGAATTGGAGAAGGTGGAAAAACTGGTTTAACTGCTATAACAACAGGAATACTGTTTATTTTATCATTATTATTTGCTCCATTGTTTGTTGCAATACCAACACAAGCCACTTCAGCTGTATTAATAATAGTTGGGGTAATGATGGCAGGATCACTTAATAAAATTGATTTCTCTGATTTTACAAATGCCATACCAGCATTTATAACTTTCTCGTTTATGCCACTTACAAATAGTATTGGAGATGGGATAATATTCGGGATATTATCTTACACATTATTAAAATTAGCTACAAATAGAAAAGATGAAGTAAACTTATCTATGATAATTTTATCAATCTTATTCATTATAAAATTCATACTTTTAGGATAAAATATAAAATTTGAAAGAGTTATTTAACTATTTAAAGTTAGATAGCTCTTTTTTTGAATTTAATAAAAGAATATACAGAAAAACAATTATAAAAACGATTGTTATTAATTTTTAAGTAATAATAATTCGACAATATACGTATATTTAATATTAAATATATTAATAAAATATGATATTTCTATTGATAAAAAATAAATATTATTATAAAATATTTATATAATAGTTCGTACAATATAACGAATAATAAAAAAATAATATTCGTTAATATAATAGAGGAGGAATATAATGAAGGTAGCAGTAGTTATGGGATCTAAGTCAGACTATCCTAAATTAGAAGAGGGGATAAACTTCTTAAAGAAATATAATGTTGAAGTAATTGTTCGTGTTTTGTCAGCTCATAGAACACCAAGAGAGTTAGAAGGGTTTATACAAGGAATAGATAATGAGGTTGATGTAATAATAGCAGCAGCAGGAAAAGCAGCACATCTACCGGGTGTAATAGCAGCAAATACATTAATTCCAGTAGTAGGATTACCAATAAAATCTTCTACAATGGATGGATTAGATTCACTTTTATCAATGGTACAAATGCCAAGTGGAATACCAGTAGCCACTGTTACAATTGATTCTGGCCTAAACGCAGTTTTAATGGCAATGCAAATAATGAGTATAAAATATCCGAAGTTAAAAGAGGATTTAAAATCATATAGAAAAGAAATGGCACAAAAAGTTTTAAATGATGATGAAAGTTTAAGGGGGTAATTAACATGTTATTATACGAAGGAAAAGCAAAAAAAATATTTAGTACAGAAAATGAAAATGAGTTTGTAGTTTACTACAAAGACGATGCTACAGCATTTAATGGAGAGAAAAAAGCAGAAATAGCTTCAAAGGGAATATTAAATAATAAAATCTCAACTATTATGTTTGAAGAGTTAGCAAAAGAAGGAATAGAATCACACTTCATAAAAAGCCTATCTGATAGAGAAATGCTAGTTAAAAAAGTGGAAATACTACCATTAGAAGTAATAGTAAGAAATATCACAGCAGGTTCGTTTTGCAAGAGATATGGAGTAGAAGAAGGAATAGTATTAGATACACCTATATTTGAAATGTCATACAAAAACGACGACTTTGGAGATCCACTATTAAATGATGATCATGCAGTTGCATTAAAATTAGCAACTAGAGAAGAAATAGATTTCTTAAGAACTCAAACTTTAAAAATAAATGAACTAATGAAGAAATTCTTCTTGAAAATGGATTTAAAATTAGTTGATTTTAAACTTGAGTTTGGAAAAGATGTAAATGGAAATGTAATATTAGCAGATGAAATTTCACCTGATACTTGCAGACTTTGGGATGTAAATACTAATGAAAAATTAGATAAAGACAGATTTAGAAGAGATCTTGGAGACTTAGTTCAAGGTTACGAAGAAGTATTAGCAAGGTTAAATAAATAATTTAGGAGGATTTCACATGTGCGGAGTTGTAGGAATTTACTCTAAAGATAAAGACATATCAAAGCAGCTATATTATTCATTATATTCTATACAACATAGAGGACAAGAAAGTTGTGGGATGGCAGTATCTGATGGGGAAGAAATAAACTATTACAAAGATATGGGACTTGTAGGTGATGTTTTTACACCTAAAAAGTTAGAACAATTACAAGGTAATATGGGTATTGCTCATGTTAGATATTCTACAGCAGGAGGAAGTTCTTTTGCTAACTGTCAACCATTAGTAGGAAGTGTGAGAAAAAGAAGACTTGCATTAGCTCATAATGGAAACTTAGTAAATGCTCAAACATTAAAAGATATGCTTGAAGAAGATGGATACATGTTCACAAGCAACACTGATACAGAAGTAATCCTTTATATACTTGCTAGATACTATAAGGGGAATATAGTAGAAAGTTTAAAGCTTACAATGGATTATATAAAAGGGGCGTATTCACTTGTAATAATGAGTGATAATGAATTAATAGGAGTTAGAGATCCATTTGGATTTAGACCTTTAATTTTAGGTAAAAAAGATGATCAATATATTTTAGCATCAGAAAACTGTGCAATAGATATATTAGGCGGGGAAATAATCAGAGACGTGGAACCAGGGGAAATAGTAGTAATACAGGACGGACAATTAAAATCATATAATTTCAGTGAAAATTATAAATCAATGAAAAAAAGTTGTATATTTGAACATATTTACTTTGCTAGAAATGATGCAACTATTGACGATGTAAATGCTTATGAATTTAGAGTTAAGTCAGGAGAAATACTAGCGCAAGATGATGCTATAAATGCAGACATGGTAGTTCCAGTACCAGACTCGGGGTGGCCAGGTGCAATAGGATATGCAAATGCTAGTAAAATTCCAGTGGCTGAAGCTTTAGTAAAAAATAGATATGTAGGAAGAACATTTATAAAACCTACTCAAGAAGAAAGAGAATTAGGAGTTAAGATAAAACTTAATCCTTTATCAAGAGTTATAAAAGGAAAATCAATAGTTCTAGTAGATGACTCAATAGTTAGAGGAACAACATCTAAACTATTAGTGAAATCACTTAGAGAAGCTGGGGCAAAAGAAATACATTTAAGAATAACATCACCTCCAGTTAAATATTCTTGCTATTACGGAATAGATACACCAAACAGATCTAAACTGATAGCATCAAACAAGAGTGTGGAAGAAATGATAGAGTTTATAGGATGTGACTCGTTAAAATTCTTAGATATAGAAGGAATGCTAGACGCAGTTGATGAACCATTCAACTTCTGCAAAGCTTGCTTTGATGGAGATTATCCAGTTAAGAAAATAGACAAGGGGGAAGAAACATCATGCTAACTTATGAACAATCAGGTGTAAATATAGATGAAGGAAATAGAGCTGTAAACTTAATAAAAAATAAAATTAAAGGAACTTATGATAAGAACGTAATAGGTGACTTAGGAAATTTCAGTGGATTATATAGTTTAAAAGACTTTTTAACTATGAAGGAGCCAGTTTTACTTGCTGCAACAGACGGTGTTGGAACAAAGCTTAAATTAGCTCAAATGATGGATAAACATAACACAGTAGGTATAGACTTAGTTGCTATGAGCGTTAATGACTTAATTTGCCAAGGTGCTAAACCATTATTATTCTTAGACTATATAGCAATAGGAAAGTTAGTCCCTGAACATATAGACAAAATAGTTGAAGGTGTTGCCAACGGATGTAAAATGTCAGGATGTGCATTAATAGGTGGAGAAACTGCTGAAATGCCAGGAATGTACACTGAAGATGAATATGATTTAGCAGGATTTGCTGTTGGTATAGCAGACAAAGAAAAAATAGTATGCGGAAAAGATGTTAAAAAAGGCGATGTATTAATAGGCATATCATCAAGTGGAGTACACAGTAATGGATTCTCATTTGTAAGAAAAATATTCTTAGATACTTTAAAATGGGACTTAAGTGATTATAAAAAAGAGTTAGGAATGACTTTAGGTGACGCACTTTTAACTCCAACAAAAATATATGTTAAATTAGTTTTAGATTTACTAGAAAAACAAAATATAAAAGCTATAGCTCATATCACTGGTGGTGGGGTAATAGAAAATATAACTAGAGTTATACCAGAAGGATTAGGATTAAATATAAAAACTGATTCTTGGGAAAAACCACCTATATTTGAAATGATAGAAAAACTTGATATGATTGATAAAAGAGAACTTCATAAATCTTTTAACATGGGTGTAGGTTTAGTCTTAGTAGTTGATAAAGAAGAAGCTGGGGACGTGGTTAATTACATCAATAATAACAATTTACAAAATGAAGTTGAAATAGAGGAAAAATACACTGAATTAATGAAAGACAAAGCTTATATAATAGGTGAAGTTGTAGATGATCATGAAGGTGTTGTACTATGGTAAAAATAGGTGTTTTAATTTCAGGTGGGGGAACTAATTTACAAGCTGTTATAGATAATTGTGAAAATAAAACTATAAATGGTGAAGTAAATGTAGTGATCTCTAACAAATCAGAAGCTTTCGGACTTCAAAGAGCTAAAAATCATAATATAAAAGCTGTTTTTGAAAATGAAGAAGATAAAATAATTGAAATATTAAAAGAAAATAAAGTAGATTTAGTGGTTTTGGCTGGTTATTTAAAAATAGTCAGTCCAAAACTAGTAAATGAGTATAAAAATAGAATAATAAATATTCATCCGTCATTAATACCAGCCTTTTGTGGTAAGGGATATTATGGTGAGAAAGTTCACCAAGGTGTAATTGATTATGGAGCAAAAGTTACTGGAGCAACAGTTCACTTTGTTGATGAAGGAGCAGACACAGGCCCAATAATCATGCAAAAAACAGTAGAAGTTAAACAAGATGATGATGCAAAAAAATTAGCAACAAGGGTACTAGACGTAGAACATGAAATACTTACAAAAAGTATAGCAATGTTTTGTGAAAATAAGCTAACTGTTCAAGGTAGGAGGGTTCATATAAATGATTAAAAGAGCATTAGTAAGTGTAACAGATAAAACTGGAGTAGTAGAGTTTTGTACAGAATTAAATAAATTAGGATATGAAGTAATATCAACAGGAAATACTTTTAAAATGTTAAAAGAACAAGGTGTAAAAGCTATACAAATAGATGAAGTAACTAAATTCCCAGAAATATTAGATGGAAGAGTAAAAACTTTAAATCCATATATACATGGTGGAATTTTATATAAAAGAGACAACGAAAATCATGTTGCAACTGTAAATGAACACAATATAGACCCAATAGATTTAGTAGTTGTAAATCTATATGATTTTGAAGGAACTTTAAAAGCAGGAAAATCTCATGAAGAAATGATAGAAAACATAGATATAGGTGGACCATCTATGATACGTTCTGCTGCTAAAAATTATAAAGATGTGGCAGTAATAGTAGATGTAAATGACTACTCTATGATAATAGAAAAATTACAAAATAATTCTTTAACTTTAGAAGATAGAAAAAAATTAGCTTACAAAGCATTCTCTACAACAGGTAGATATGATGCCCTTATATCAAGTTACTTTGCAGGAGAAGTTAAAGATGAATATCCAGAAATATTAAATTTAACTTTCCAAAAAGAACAAACATTAAGATATGGGGAGAATCCACATCAAAATGGTGTTTTATATAGCCAACCTAACGCTAAAAACCCAATATTAAACTTTGAACAATTAAACGGAAAAGAATTATCTTTCAATAATATAAATGATTTACATGGTTGTTTAGAATTAATGAGAGAATTTAAAGATAGTGAAGAAGTAGTTTCAGTAGCAATTAAACATACTAACCCATGTGGTGTAGGTCTTGGAAAAGATGCTTATGAAGCTTATACAAAATGTTACGAAGCAGATAAAGTTTCTATATTTGGAGGAATCCTAGGAATAACATCAACTATAGATGTTGAAACTGCTAAGAGATTAAATGAAATATTCTTAGAAATAGTAGTAGCTTACGATTTTACAGAAGAAGCATTAGAAATATTAAGAAAAAAGAAAAACTTAAGAGTTTTAAAGTTAGCTAAATTAGAAGATAGTTTACAACCGTATGATATGAAATACTTAGATGGAAAATTATTAATTCAGGATAAAAATACTACTTTAGCATCAAAATATGAAACAGTAACAACTGTTGAACCAACTAAAGAACAATTAGCTGATATGGAATTTGGAATGAAAGTAGTTAAAAATATGAAATCAAATGCTATAGCTATAGTAAAAGACGGAGAAACTTTAGCTTTAGGATGTGGTCAAACATCAAGAATATGGGCATTAAAAAATGCAATTGAAAATAACCAAGATAAAAACTTTGAAGGTGCAGTACTTGCTTCAGATGCATTCTTCCCATTTGATGACTGTGTAACTCTTGCAAATGAAGTAGGAATAAAAGCAATAGTTCAACCAGGTGGATCGATGAAAGATCAAGATTCTATAGATGCTTGTAATAAATTTGAAATGACAATGGTGTTTACAGGAATAAGACACTTCAAACACTAGGAGGTATAAATGATGAAAATTTTAGTTGTTGGTGGTGGCGGAAGAGAACACGCTATTTGCTGGAAGTTAAATAATGAATCTAATGTGGAAAAAATATATTGTGCACCAGGTAATGCAGGAATATCTAATGTGGCAGAGTGTATAAATATTGGAGACAGTGATATAGAAGCTTTAGTAAAATTTACTAAACAAAATGAAATAGATTTAACTATAGTTGGACCAGAGGTACCTCTTGTGGCAGGTATTGTAGATGAGTTTGAAAAAGAAAATCTAAAAGTATTTGGACCAAATAAGAAATGTGCTCAGCTAGAGGGAAGTAAAGCTTTCTCTAAAGAGTTTATGATAAGACACAATCTTCCTACTGCAAAATATAAAGAATATACAGATTTAGATAAAGCAATAGCTGAGATAGATGAATTTGGATATCCAGTAGTTATAAAAGCAGATGGTTTAGCAGCTGGTAAAGGTGTTGTTATTCCAGAAAATAGAGAAGATGCCATAGAAACTTTAAAAGAAATGATGGCTGACCACAAGTTTGGTCATGCTGGAGACAAAATAGTTATAGAAGAATTTTTAACTGGTATAGAAACTTCAATTCTTGCGTTTGTAGACAATGATACTATAGTTCCCATGGTAAGTGCAAAAGATCATAAAAAAGTATTTGAAGGAGAAACTGGACTAAATACTGGTGGAATGGGAACATTCTCTCCAAGTGAAATATATACAGATGAACTAGCTAAGGAAATACAAGAAAAAATCTTAGATAAAACTTTAGAAGGATTTAAAAAAGATAACTTAGATTACAAAGGAATTCTATTTGTAGGTCTTATGATAACTAAAGAAGGGCCTAAAGTTTTAGAATACAATGTAAGATTTGGGGACCCAGAAACTCAATCAGTGTTATTTAGACTAAATACTGATTTAAATAAAATAATGACAGCAATCATAGATAACAACCTTAAAAATATAGAAATAGATTACTCAAAAGAAGAAGCAATATGTGTAATGCTTACTTCAGGAGGATATCCTGAAGCTTATGAAAAAGGAAAAGTAATAACAGGTCTTGAAAATTTAGATTCAGATGTAGTTGTATTCCACAGTGGAACTAAGTTTGATAAAGAAAACATAGTAACCAACGGTGGAAGAGTAATAGGAATAACTGCAAAGGGAAGTTCCGTTAAAGAAGCGTCTGATAAAGTTTATGAAAATATTAAAAAAATAAACTTTGAAGGTATGCATTATAGAAAAGATATATGGAAATAAATTTTCAAATTTGGAGGAATGTTAATGAACACTATGGATTTACAAAGAACTGTAAGAAGAGTTTTAGTTGAGAAAAGACCAGGATTTGACTTAGAAGCTCAAAGTTTAAAAAAGGATTTAATAGAAAGTTTACACATAGATACAATAGAAAATATAAGAGTTTTAAATAGATATGATGTGGAAGATTTAAATGAAGAAGTTTTTGAAAATGCAGCCAAAACTATATTCTCAGAAACTAACTTAGATATAGTTTCTTATGACGAGATGAAAGACATAAAAGAAAATGATAGAGTATTTGCCATAGAATACTTGCCAGGCCAATACGACCAAAGGGCAGATTGGGCGGCTCAATGTATACAAATAGTTAACGATGGTAAAAGACCTAATATAAGTACAGCTAAAGTATATATATTAAGTGGAAATATAAGTGATGAAGACTTGGCAAGAATAAAATCATACTGCATAAATCCAGTAGACAGTAGAGAAGCTGATTTATCAATCCCAAACACTTTAGAAATGGAAGTTGAAGTACCAACAGCTGTGGAAATCTTAAATGGTTTTGTGGATTATTCAAGTGAAGAATTAGAAAACTTCTTAAATAATCAAGGATTAGCTATGACTTTAGCTGACTTACAACATGTTCAAAACTACTTCAAAAATGAAGAAAAAAGAAATCCTACTATAACAGAAATAAAAGTTCTTGATACTTATTGGTCAGATCACTGTAGACACACTACATTTATGACTAAAATAGAAGACGTTAAAATAGAAGATGGTAAATACAATGGAATAATAAAAGAAGCTTATGATATGTATTTACAATCAAGAAGCAAAGTTTATGTTGATAGAGACAAAGATATTTGTTTAATGGATATAGCAACTATAGCTATGAAACAATTAAGAAAAGAAGGCAAGTTAGAAGACTTAGACGAAAGTGAAGAAATAAATGCTTGTTCTATAAATGTGGATGTCAATGTGGATGGAAAGATTGAAAAATACTTAGTAATGTTCAAAAACGAAACTCATAACCATCCAACTGAAATAGAACCATTTGGTGGAGCTGCTACTTGTTTAGGAGGAGCTATAAGAGATCCACTTTCAGGAAGAAGTTACGTATATCAAGCAATGCGTGTTACGGGTAGTGCAGACCCAAGAACATCTTTAGAAGATACATTATCAGGTAAGTTAATGCAAAAGAAAATAACTACAGAAGCTGCCAATGGATACTGTTCATATGGTAACCAAATAGGTTTAACTACTGGTCAAGTTGCTGAAGTATATGATGAAGATTTCGTAGCTAAAAGAATGGAGGTTGGAGCAGTAATAGCTGCAGCTCCAAAAGAAAATGTAGTAAGAGTTAGACCGGAAGCTGGAGACATAATAGTTCTTCTTGGTGGAAAAACAGGAAGAGATGGATGTGGAGGAGCGACTGGTTCATCAAAAGAACACAGTGAAGAATCAATAAAAACTTGCTCAGCAGAAGTTCAAAAAGGTGATGCTCCTAACGAAAGAAAAATCCAAAGATTCTTTAGAAATAAAGAAGTTGCACAAATGATAAAAAGATGTAACGATTTTGGAGCAGGGGGAGTAAGTGTTGCCATAGGAGAAATAGCTGACAGTTTAGATATAAACTTAGACTTAGTTCCTAAAAAATACGATGGATTAGATGGAACAGAACTTGCCATATCTGAATCACAAGAAAGAATGGCAGTTGCAATAGATCCAGCAAACAAAGAAAAATTCATAGCACTAGCTGGAGAAGAAAACTTAGAAGCAACTCATGTTGCAACAGTAACTGACACTGGATATTTAAGATTAACTTGGAAAGACCAAACAATAGTTAATTTAAAGAGAGAATTCTTAGAGACAAACGGGATAAAACAAACAACTGATATTCAGGTTAACAAAGTAAATGAAGAAGAAACATTCTTTACAAAAGGTAATGTTTCATGTGAATCAAACTCTATGAAACAAAAATTTGAAAAAGCTTTAGCTGATTTAAATATATGTTCGCAAAAAGGTTTAGTTGAAAAATTTGACAATACAATAGGTGGAAACACTGTATTAATGCCTTTTGGTGGAAAACATCAAGCAACTCCAGCACAAGGTATGGTTGCAAAAATACCAGTACTTGGTGGAGAAACAACAACTTCAACTATAATGACATTTGGATATAATCCTAAAATAGGAAAATGGAGTCCATTCCATGGTGCGTTATATGCAGTAGTAGAGTCACTTTGCAAATTAGTTGCCATAGGTGGGAATTATAAAACAACGAGACTTACTTTACAAGAGTACTTCGAAAAACTAGGAACAGATGCTACTAGATGGGGTAAACCATTTGCTGCATTACTTGGCGCATACTATGTTCAAAATAAATTAGAAATACCTGCAATAGGTGGAAAAGACAGTATGTCTGGTACGTTCAAAGATATAGACGTACCTCCAACATTAGTTTCATTTGCAGTTGATACAGTGGATGCTGATTATGTAGTATCTCCTGAATTTAAGAAGACTAATTCAACAGTTGTTGAGTTAATAACTAATAAATTAGAAAATGATGTATTAGATTTTGATGAGTTAAAAAGAAACTTAGACAAAGTGAGAACTTTAATTCAAGATAAAAAAGTTTTAGCATCTTATGCGTTAGGTTATGGTGGATTAGGTGAAGCTATAGCAAAAATGGCATTTGGTAATAGAATAGGATTTAAAGTTAATGAAGATATATGTCCTTGCACTATATTCAACGCTGCTTATGGAAATATGTTAATAGAAATAAATGAAGAAAATTTAGCTTTATTAGATGGATATAACTATAGAGTAGTAGGAAAAACTTTAGAAGGGCCAAGTATATTAGTTAAAGATGAAAGAATATCTTTAAATGAATTATATAAAACTTTCGAGAGTACCTTAGAACCAATATTCCCAACAAAAGCTAAAGAAATTAAAGACAAAATAGAAACTATAAGCTTTATGACAACTGGTGAGAGAGCTAAATCTTCTGCTTCAATAGCTACTCCGAAAGTGTTTATACCAGCATTCCCTGGTACAAACTGTGAGTACGATTCAGCAAGAGCTTTCGAAAGAGCAGGAGCTAAAGCTAGTGTAAAAGTATTCAAAAACTTAACTTACAAAGATATAGAGCAGTCTATAGAAACTATAGTAAATGAAATAAAAACTTCTCAAATAATAATGTTACCAGGAGGATTCAGTGCTGGTGATGAGCCAGATGGATCAGGTAAATTTATAGCAACTGTATTTAGAAATCCTAAAATAGCAGAAGCCTTAAATGAATTCTTAACTAAGCAAGATGGCTTAATGTTAGGTGTATGTAATGGATTCCAAGCATTAATCAAGTTAGGGCTTGTACCTTATGGAGAAATAAGAGAAACTTCAATAGATGCTCCTACATTAACTTATAACAATATAGGAAGACATCAAGCTAAAATTATAAGAACTAGAATATCTTCTAATAAATCACCTTGGCTAGCAGGAACAGAAGTTGGAGATATACATCAAGTAGCAGTATCTCATGGAGAAGGTAAATTCGTTGCAAATGAAGAAGTATTTAAGAAATTACTTGAAAACGGTCAAATAGCAACTCAATATGTTGACTTAAACGGTGAAGCAACTTATGATATAGAATACAATCCAAATGGTTCATACTTCGCAGTAGAAGGAATAACTAGTATGGACGGTAGAATATTTGGTAAGATGGGTCACTCTGAAAGAATTGGTGAACATGTGATGAAAAACATAATAGGAGAAAAGGATCAAAAGATATTTGAATCGGGAGTAAACTATTTTAAATAAGATTAAGTGATAGGGAGTTAACTATTCTTTATATAGTTAACTCCCTATATTTTTATGTTTATAAACATATTGATGTTGGATATAATTAATAACATAAAGTGGTAAGTCAAGTCATTTCAATGACTTGACTATGATGACCAGGCGTACGAAAGTTAACACTGTATGTCAACTTTTGCTAAAATTTCTTAGGAGATAGTTAAAATTTATAGGGAAAGTCTAATAAACAATTTATTTTGTTTTAAATATAACTTATGCATTTTTTATTTAATAAAAATGTGAAAATTAATCTAATTTTGATAAAAATACAAATAATATATATTAATTTTTGTTTTGAAATTTTCACAATTTAGTCATAAGATTGTCTATAATTTAATTAACAGAAAAAATTCTTTTACAAGGATATTAACATACACAAACAAAAGATAAATATTTAAAATGGGGGTAATTTTTATGAGACTAAAGAAATATTGTTCTATATTAGTAACTACCTTATTAATAACATCATCAAGCTTAAGTGCTTTTGCTGATTCAAAAACAGATGACATTGCTAATTTATCGCTTGAAAATAATTTGAGTACATCAAATGTTGAAGCAAAACGGTCACAGCATTTATAAATGCAAATGGGGTTAGAATGAGAAAAGGGCCTGGAACTTCGTATGCAGTTATAGCAACATTAAATAAAGGTACTATGGTACATAAAACAGGAGTTATAAGACATGCCAACGGATATTTTTGGCAATCCATTACTTATAACGGAAAAGATGGTTGGGTAGTTCTTGATTATGTAAGTTAGCCTATATAGAATTTTATTGAGAATAAAATACATGTAAATGTAAAGAATAATAGAAAAAAAGGCTTTTAAATATTTAAAAGCCTTTTTTTCTATTATTCTTAGGAGGTATTATCTGTAATGGTTAATTTAAAACTTAAACTTTTTACCATAGTTTTTTCTTGTTTTTTTATTTTTGTATCAATATACCTTAATTCAAATGCTCAAGAATTTGTAAAAAAAAGCGAATCCACACAATATGCTAATAAAGAAAATATATATTCAACTATAGACTATATAACTTCATATAATAGATGTGTAGGCTCTGAAGGTGAAACTATTACATGTAAGTATTTAAAAGATAAATTAGAAGAATACGGATATATAGTAAGCTTTCAAGAATTTAATGTATATGACAATATTTATTCAAAAGAACTTCCTGTAAAATCTAAGAATGTAATTGCTAAAAATAAGAAATATAAATCGAATAAAAAAAATATTTATCTAACTGCCCATTATGATAGTATAAAAATAACAAATGGAGTAATTGATAATTCTACTGGGGTATCTGCTGTTTTAGAACTATCTAGATTATTGAAAGATTCAAATGATTGTAATATAATACCTATTTTTTTTGGAGCAGAAGAAAGTGGGTTAGTTGGCTCTGATTTTTTTGTGAATCACTTGAGTCAACAAGAAAAAAATAATACTATTGGATGTATAAATTTTGATATGATAGGAGTTAAAAATTCAGGCGAGATAATAATGTGGGTTTATGAGTTCCCTTATCAAAAGAAAATAAAAAAAGAAAATATAATTCAAAATATGCTAAGTAAATACAATATTAAATCAGTAATATTAAAAAATCATTTAGAAGGTGGTACGGATGCTATACCATTCTATATGGAAGGAATACCATCGGTAACATTAGTTAATGAAAATATAAATTTAGAACTTTCATTTAATGAAAGTAGAAAAACACAGTTAGAATCTCTTGATTTAGAACAAATTTCCAATATATGTAATAGTATCTCGTATATCATAAAAAATATGAACAAATCTAATGAAGCTTAATTATAAAAAAAGTAGCTATTAACTTTGTAGTGTATCCACCATTGTTGGACCAAAATCTAACGATTGGGGTGCTTTGCATGACAAAATATAATTACGAACTAAAAAACAAGTAGTAAAATCATATTTCAAGTAATACAAATTTGGTAGTAGAACTTTATGCTAGAAAGCAAAGAACATATTCAGAAAATAAAACATATAGTGCTATAACTATAGACGACTTAAGGCTTGATTTAATAAAGAGAATAAGAAAATTAGCAAGTAATCAGAAAGTAAATCACCCATGGCAAGATATGGATGACTTTGAGTTACTTAGAAGTGCAGGATTATATTTAAAAGATTATCAAAGTAGAAAAGAAGGATTTACACTTGCAGCAGTATTACTACTTGGAAAAGATCAAAGGATTAGTCTTAGAAATCATATATTTAGGGAAGTAATTTCAAATATACTAATACATCGTGAGTACACAAATCCTTATCCAGCTAAATTAATTATAGAAAATGATAGAGTAGTAACAGAAAATAGTAATAAGCCACATCATTATGGACATATTAATCCAGATAATTTTTCACCATTTCCTAAAAATCCTATTATTGCAAGAGTATTTAAAGAAATTGGATGGGTTGACGAGTTGGGTTCTGGTGTGAGAAATATATATAAGTATAGTAAATTTTATTCAGGATAAGAGCCAGAATTAATAGAAGAGGATATATTTAAAATAATAATACCAATTACCCCACAAGCTACCCTACAAGCTAAAGAGAGGGAAGTTAAAATTATTGAGTTTTGTAAAGAAGCAAAATCTAAAAATGAAATATTGGAATTTTTAGGATTAAAGGATAGGAAGCATTTTATGAAAAATATATTACAACCTTTAATAGATAGTGATAAGATAAAGTTGACTATACCAGAAAAGCCAAGAAGTCCTAGACAGAAATATTATAGTTAGATATGACTACAGAAATATAATGAGTTAACTATTGCTGGAAATATACGAAAAGTATGTTGACTCGATAGTTAGCTCTTTATTTTTTATATTATCAATGTACTAACAAAAATGTTATATACTTAAAAATGTGGTCGAATAAAGGATTATATATTAATTTATAAAATAAAAGGTACAATGAATAATATTGAAAAAGAAATAAATTGTTGTAGGTTTTCATAAAAGCTATCTAGTAAACTTAGAACACGTAAAAAGTATAAAACAATATGTTGCTATACTAGAAAATAAAGAAGAAGTGCAAACTGGCAAACTTATAGCTATAGTTGAACAAAGTAGATCAGGTAAAAGTATATTACTCTTCAATAATATTTGCAGATGAGCCTACTGGAAATCTAGATAGCAAAACTACAGATGAAGTAATGGAATTACTAAAATTTTGTGTAGATAAATATAAACAGACATTAGTTATGATAACTCATAATAATGAAATTGCTAATAGTGCAGATAATATTATAAATATTAGTGATGGTAGAATTATATAAATGGTAGAGGGGGTAACAAAAATGTTACTACCTTAAAAGATAGAAAAATAATTAAAAATTATACAGTCATATTATAATAAACATATTATTAGAAAGGAGTTAACCATTATAGAATAAGTACAAATAGTATTTAGCCTATAATAGTTAACTCTTTTTGTTTTATACAAGTTTAATATTTCGTTTTTTCTAAGATTGTTATAGTAAAATAATAAATAGAAATTTAAATATATTTTAGAAAAAATAAAACCTTTTATAAAAACAACTCGTTATATAAGTGAAAGGAGGATGATGATTTGGCTCAAACAGATGAAAAATTAATAAGACAAATATTAAAAGGCAATGAAAGTGCTATGGAAATACTAGTTAAGAGACATTATGACCTTGTACATAGTTATATATACAGAACCACAAATGATTACAATATATCCTATGACATAACCCAGGAAGTATTTATAAAAATGATGAAAAACATAAATAAATATAATTTAGAGAGTGGGAAATTTAAAAACTGGTTATTAAAAATAGCAATAAATACAACAAAAGACTATTTTAAAAGCAAAACATATAAACAAAGAAGTGAAAATTGTGATATAGAAAATCATCAAATAGAAGATAAATCCAATGTAATTGATATAATTTCTAAAAAAGAAGAAGTAATAAAAATAAAAGAAGCTGTTGAAAATCTACCAAAACTTCAGAGAGAAGCTATTTTATTAAAGTACTATAATGATTTAAAAATAAAAGAGATAAGCACTATAACTGGAGATAATGAAAACACAATAAAATCAAGGCTTTACAATGGAATCAAAAACCTTAAAAAATTACTTGGAGGTGATATATGTGAAGAAAAATCTAAACATTCACAACCTAAGATGTGAAAATATAAAAGATGAACAATTTGAAGAATTATTGGAAGCAGATTTAACGGATATAGAAGATTTTCTGGATAAATATGTAGTAAGTAAGGTTGATGAAGAAAAAATAGATTCAACAATTGATATATTAAAATCGTATATGCCAAAAGAAGAAGTGCAATATGTTAAAGTACAGGAGTATCTTGTAGATAGAATAAAAGAAAATATAAGCTTAGTCAAATTTCAGTTTAACTTAATCAGTAAAGTATATTTTATAGCATCCTTATTACTGATTCTTGTAGGAACTGTTACTACAATAAGATTAAATTTAAGTATATATTTAAGTGCAGCTATAATTGCACCTATACCAATCTTGATTGGAATATTTGAAATAATAAAAGGAAGAGAAGAAAATGTGTGGGAGTTGGAGCTTAGCTATAAATATTCTTTAAGAGAAATTGTATTCTCAAGGTTAATAATTATAAATGTAGTTTCTGTATTGATAAGCATCGTGATGAGTCTTATTTTAAATAATGCTTACTCACAAATAAATTTACTAAAAATGATTAGCATATGGTTAATTCCTATATTCTTAGTAGGAGCAGTATCTTTAATTATTACTTCTTTCTACAGAGGTATAAATAGTATTGCTTTATGTATATCAATATGGATTTTAGGTGCAATGAGCATTAACGTGTATGAAACAATAGCAGATATAACTCATATTAATACATTTATGATTTTAGGTATATCAGTAATATTTACATTAGTATCAATGAAATTATTTTATAAGAAAAGTATTAATAGTATAGATACTAAAACATTTGATTTTTAGGGGGATTTTATGGAACTTGTTATAAAGAATATAAGTAAAGAATTTAAAGATAAAATAGCTGTTGATAAATTTAACGTGACTTTAAATAGTGGAATATATGGTCTACTTGGACCAAATGGTTCAGGAAAAACAACCCTTATGAGAATACTTGCAGACGTATCCAGTCCAAGTAGTGGAGATATTTTAGTAAATGGAGAAAGTAAAAGTAAGCTAGGTGCTGAATATAGAGACTTAATTGGATATGTGCCCCAATATATAGGATTTTATAAAAATTTTACAGCAGAAAAATTTTTATATTATGTAGCAGCGTTAAAAGGTGTAGATAAAAATATTGAGAAAAGCAAAATTGATGAACTTTTAAAATTTGTTAATTTAGAACAAGATAGAAAAAAAAGAATAGGAAAGTTTTCAGGAGGTATGAAGCAAAGATTGGGAATTGCACAAGCTCTTTTAAATGATCCTAAAATACTTATATTAGATGAACCTACGGCAGGTCTTGATCCAAATGAAAGGATAAGATTTAAAAACTTAATAGCCCAATTATCTAAAGGAAAAATAGTAATACTATCAACACATATAGTTTCCGATATAGAGTTTATAGCGAACGAAGTACTTGTTATGAAAGATGGGAAATTAGTTGAAAAATCTTCACTAGAGGATATTTTAGATACTGTTAGAGGTAAGGTGTACACACTAAGTGTTAATGAATGTGATTTAGAAGAGGTTGAAAATAAGTTTAAAATATCTAGTATGATAAGAAATAATAGTGGCATTAGCGTAAGAGTAGTTGGAGATAAAAAACCTAATATAAATAAATTTAAATACATAGAAGAAGAGCCAAATTTAGAAGATGTATTTTTATATTATTTTAATGAAAGTGTCAGTATATAGGGGGATTTTGAAATGTTAGATTTGATAAAATTTGAGTTATATAAAATATTTTCTAAAAAGTCAGTACGCATAGCTTTGTTATTAACCATTTTATTTGGAATTTTTAATGTAGTTGCTGAAAGTGTATATGTTAAATATCAAGGGTTAGATCATATAGATGATGTGTATAGCGTTATGAAAGAGTACGAAGGTAAGGCTATTACAGAAGAAAGTGTGATTAAGGCAGAAAAAATGATAAATGATTTAAAAGAAAAGAAAAGTAGTGGAGAAAAACTTAGTAAAAAAGAAATTGTTTACATGAACTATCTATACGATACAATGAAAGCAACAGATCCAACATATATAATAAATAACAAATACTATACAATAAATGAAATGAAAGATGAAATAAATGAGTTGAAAAATGAAAATAAAACAGATACATATGAATATAAGAACCTTAATTTTATATATGAAAAAGTGAAAAATGTAGAAGAGTCAAAATTTTATTTCTCTCATGGCTGGATATTGACTACGGATTTTAATGTGATAGCAACTTTGATAACCACACTAATAGCAGTAGGATTAGCTGCCATATTTAGTGATGAATATCAAAGTAATAGTGCACAAATAATGTTAAGTTGTAAATATGGAAAGAATAAGATGGTTTTGTCTAAGATGATAACTGGCTTAATATTTACAGCAATAATATTTATTATAATAAATAGTGTATATATGGTGGGAGCGTTAATATATGATTTTGTAGGATGGGACAAACCTTTGGAATTGTTTAAATATTATAGAAATACACCTTTTCACATGAGAGTTATTGATTTTTATATAGCAGGATTAGGAATAAGTTTTATAGGAACAATATTATACTCCTTAGTAACTATGCTAATGTCATTATTAGTAAAGAACAACATGATATCTCTATTATTAAGTTTAGGTTTGTACTATGTTCCAATGTTCTTGGGTAATTTTATTCCAATAGATTCTATAGGAAGGATCTTTAGAGAAATAAATTTAGCAGAGGCTGTTAGGGTAGTTGGTATGTTTGTAAATCCTAGTACTTATAATATTTTTGGAACACCCGTATTATATTCAACTGTATTAATAAGTTTAGTAATTCTATTTATACCAATTGTAATATATTTAATAAAATATTTTGGAAAAAAACAAACTATATAATTAATTTAATGCACATGGGAAAATACTTTCTATGTGCATTTTTATATTACCTTAGAATTATTACCAATATTATTGTAAAACAATAATTAAGCTGTTACTATTATATTATAATTATTGTTTTACAATAATTGGAATATATAAGGGGGAAATATTTATGAATATATTAAATATAAAAAAGATACTAGCAATAACATCAATAGTATCATTAGTATTAAGTTTTATAATGTTATTTGTTTTAAAAGCAGAAAGTAGCCTTTATATTATGTACTACCCGTTTGATTTAATAGGAGAGAGTCTTAGAAGATTATCTCTTGCATCAATCATTGGAAATATTGTGGCTTTACTTATTTACATGCTAATTTGTCTCATACCTACATTTATTTATCTGTGCAAATATAAAAAAGGAAATAACAAAGAAATAGATTATATATTAATAGGCATAAGTGCATATTTATTTTACGTAATATATCAATTTATAAATCCTATGGAGCTTTATTCTCTATTACCTGATGAACTATACGGTAGTTCAAATTTTATAAGTTTTGGAAAGTTATCTGTATCAATGATGTTTTATATTATAATAATTAGTTATTTTGTATTATTATCATCAAAATCCTTATCATCACAAGAAAAAACTAATAATAAAAAAGCCTTAAAAAGCCTTCAAATAATTTTAGTTTTATTTTTAATATCAAATATAATATTAATTTTCTATTTTGGAATGTTTGAGCTTTTAAACAAAGCAAATAACTCTGGATTTTTATTCTATATAATAAAATATATTTTATCAGTGTCTCCAATGATAATGTCTATGATAGTCATGTTTGTTGGAATAAAGCTTATCAATGATTTTAGAGAAAATCAATATGGAGAAGCTGTGTTAGAAGGAATTAAAAAGATATATGAATACAGCAAAATAACAGTATATTTATCAGTTATATCTTCTTTATTTATAAATGGTATACAGTTAATTTCAGCTTCTAGTATAAGAGATATTAATATGTTTTTAAGTGTGCCATTTATACCTTTAATAGTTGCTTTTGTGGGAATAATATTATGTAAATATTTTCAAGAAAGCAAGAGTTTATACGATGATAATAACACAATTATTTAGTTAAGATAAGGAGGCAAGAAATGGGAATAGAAGTACACTTAGAAGATGTATTGAAGAAAAAACAAATGACATCTAAAGAACTTGCCAAAATAATAGGAATTACGGAAGCTAATCTTTCTATACTTAGAAGTGGCAAGGCTAAAGGTGTAAGATTTGAAACTATAAACAAAATTTGTTTTTATTTAGACTGTGAAATAGGGGATATATTAAAATTTGATGGTGAATTGGGGGATAATGAGGATGAAAATTCAAGTCAATAAGAAAATATTAAGTTTGATTTTAGTAATAGGAAGTGTACTTAATTTATCTGGTTGTCAATTAGCAAAAGAGGATAGCCAGTACAAAGAAACAGAAAACTTGTGTGGAACATTTATTACTTATGAATTAGATGGTAAAGAGTACACTTTTGATGATGAAAATAAAAAATATTATGGAACTTTTGACGAGAATATATTAGATGAAGGTTTAGATAAATATAATTTTGGAGATTTAAAGGGATATGCAATTTTCTTACATAAAAAAGGAGAAGGTGAAAATAAAACAAACGTAATCGCTGGTGATAATATATTTCGAAATACAAAATTTAGTTTAAATGTTAATACAGAGGAAAATAGTAAAGAAATTATTACTACAGAAGATACGGAGACAGTACCAGAACCTGATATAAATATAACTTCTGAAGAGAATAAAATTGAAGCTACGATATATGTTACAAGCAAGTTTAAGGGAATCATTCAATTTAATCCTATAATCAAAGAGGGTGAAAAGTATTATACTGTAAGAGAAGGTAATAGTATTCATGTTGATGGTAAGGATGAATGTTCATCATCAATATCAGCAAGTAGTAATGATACAAATAAAATTATAAATAATAAGGGCTCAAATAGTAAAAGTGAAAAATTTACTTATACAGTAACAATTGAGCCAGTAGATGAATTAAAAAGTATAAAAATAAAAGAAATGAATAGTAGTGATAAAGTTATAAATACTAAGGGAATTGTACACAAGGGTAATAACTATGAATTTAAAATAAGTAAAAATACAGCATATATAATAGTAGAAGAAACTTGTATTGACAAAAATGGTAAAGAAATTACTAAACGTACTATTTATGATAGAGATAAAATAAATAATGATGAGACTGATCATCTTTGTAATTATGCTAATGAAGATAATATAGTAATTCCTAAAAATTTATATATAAAGAAGTAAATTAAAAAAAGTAATAATAAAATGGCGATTGATGCACATGGGAAATTTATATTCTGTGTGTATTTTTATTTAAATAAATATTGTAAATAAGCCAATGCTACGCAACGTAGCATAAAAACTAAATGTATCTAGACAAGCAATTACGAAATGGGAGAATGATGGAGGAATACCTGACATAAATAATTTACAAAATATAGCTAAATTATTTAATATGACTATTGATTATTTAGTAAATAATATTGAGGATAATCATAATTCAGTTATGAGAGAAGATATTGATATTGACCAGTATAAGAAAAGTGGAAATTGCAGATGCAAATGCGATGCTGTTGTAAAAGCTAAATTTCCAAATGCCAAAATTACAATATCCATTAGTTAGAGGAAAAAAACTTAATAAAATGGAATCTGTAGTTGATTTTATTGTTCAACCAGGTGTTTTGCAAGTTGTAGATTCACTAAATAATATGGACGGTTATTATTTAGTTGAAAATAGTAATAACTAATTACTAGTAAGAGTTTCTAAAACATTTATAGAATATAAAATACTAAATGATAAATTTGAAGGAAAAAAATACGTACTAGATGGAAATATATTTAAAAAAATGACATACACTTTATAATTTACTAAAAAGCCTGTTTATGTATGGGCTTTTTTATACGTATTTTACAATATTACTAATGCAATAATTAATAGAGAAAAAAATAAAAAAATTAGCACTCATAACTTGACAGTGCTAACAAAAAGACTATAATAATAAGTAAGAAAACAAACAAAGAACAAATCATAGTGCATAAACAAAAAATAATATTAAAATTTAAACTTATCTTTTTACTTAAGGAAGGTAATGAGATAAATGTAAGGAGGAATTAATTATGAAATTAGTACCAAGAAACAATAATTTAGGATTTAGTTTATTTGACAATATGTTTGATGATATGTTCAGAGATCCATTCTTTACAAATAGTGGATCAACAACAAAACTTATGAAAACAGATATACAAGAAAAAGATAATAACTATATTCTTGATATGGATTTACCAGGATATGATAAATCGGATATAAAAGCACAGCTTAAAGATGGATATTTAACAATAACAGCACAAAAGAATACATCAAAAGAAGATAAAGATGAAAAAGGAAACTATATAAGAAGAGAAAGATATTGTGGTAAATGTTCAAGAAGTTTTTATGTAGGAGAAGGCCTAAAAGAAGAAGATATAAAGGCAAGTTTTAACAATGGAATATTGGAGCTTATATTCCCTAAAGAAGTAGGAAAAAAACAAGAAGATATAAAATATATTACTATTGACTAGCAATAAAAAATTTTAATTTTTATTAGCACTCAATACTTGACAGTGCTAATAAAAAGGTTTTATAATTAAAATGGGAATAAATAGTAAGTGTTAAAATTAAATTAAAGCCCTTAAAATGCAAGGTTATTTATTCCCACCACCTTGCATTTTATGATTATGAATATAATTAATTACTATAAAGGTATAAGTTTAAGGAGGATAAACATGGAAGTAACAAAAGGTAGTATTTCAATTGATACAGAAAATATTTTTCCAATAATTAAGAAATGGTTATACTCAGACAAAGACATTTTTATAAGAGAATTAATAAGTAATGGTTGCGATGCTGTAAGCAAATATAAAAGACTTGTTTCTCTTGGCGAAGTTAAAAATTCTCAAGATGAAGAGTACAAAATTACAGTATCAGTAAGTAAGAACAATAAAACTATAAAATTCAGCGACAATGGTATAGGAATGACAGTAGAAGAAGTAGATAAATACATAAATCAAGTTGCTTTTTCTGGTGCAGAAGACTTCTTCAATAAGTATAAAGATAGAATGGAAGAAACTGATATTATAGGTCACTTTGGATTAGGATTTTATTCAGCATTTATGGTATCTACAAAGGTTGAAATAGACACATTATCTTTCCAAGAGGGAGCAGAGCCTGTAAGATGGATATCAGAAGGTGGAACTGAATTTGAAATAAGTTCATCAGGAACAAGAACGACAAGAGGAACGACAATAACATTATTCTTAGCTGAAGATAGTGAAGAATTTTTAAATGAATATGAAGTAAGAAGCATAATAAATAAATACTGTTCTTTCTTACCTGTTGAAATATATGTGGAAGACGAAGATGCAGAAGTTAAAGAAGATGCAGAAAAAGTTGAACCAACACCATTAAATGATACTAATCCATTATGGCTAAAATCACCTAAAGATTGTACAGATGAAGAATATAAAGAATTTTACAGAAAAGTATTCAATGTATTTGATGAGCCATTATTCTGGATTCATTTAAATGTGGATTATCCATTTAACTTAAAAGGAATTCTTTACTTCCCTAAGCTAAATAACGAGTTTGAATTAGTAGAAGGCAAGGTGAAACTTTATAATAATCAGGTATTCGTAGCAGATAATATAAAAGAAGTTATACCAGAATTCTTATTATTACTAAAAGGTGTAATAGACTGTCCAGACTTACCACTAAATGTGTCTAGAAGTTTCTTACAAAATGACAGAGATGTAAGTAAAATATCTAAGCATATAGTTAAAAAGGTTGCAGATAAACTTAAATCTTTATGCAAAAATAATAGAGAAGAGTATGAAAAATTCTGGGATGATATACAAATATTCATCAAGTTTGGTTGTTTAAAAGATGAAGGTTTCTATGACAAAGTAAAAGATTATATCTTGTATAAAGATATAGATGGAAAATATATAACATTAACAGATTACCTAGAAGCAGCAAAAGAAAAACATGAAAATAAAGTTTTCTATGTAAATAATGTGGATCAACAATCTCAATATGTTAAACTATTTAAAGATTATGGACTAAATGCAGTTGTACTAGATAGTACAATAGACAATAACTTTATTTCATTTATAGAATATAAAGAAATGGGAACTAAGTTTAACCGAATAGACTCAGATTTATCAGATGTACTAAAGGACAATAATAATGAAGAGAATAAAGAAGAAAATGAAAAAATAACTTCATTATTCAAGTCTGTTATAAATGAAAGAGTAGAAAAATACTCAGTGGAAAGTCTTAAAAATGAAGAAACACCAGCTATGATTTTAGTATCAGAAGAGTCTAGAAGAATGATGGAAATGCAATCAAGATTTGCTGGAATGAATTTTGGCATGGACTTAAAAGAAGAAAAAACATTAGTTATAAATAATAATAATCCATTAGTAAAAAAATTAGTTTCACTAAAAGACAATGAAGATAAAAAAGAAGAAATAGATGTAATTTGTAATCAAATAGTAGATTTAGCTCTACTTGCAAATAAAGAATTAAATGCAGAAGAATTAGATTTATTTATAAAAAGAAGTAATTCTTTAATGAGTAAGGTAATAGCTTTATAAATCATTATTAATATAAAATGTAAATAATAAAACTCCCTCTTAGAATTCTCAGAGGGAGTTTTATTATTAAGCCAAGGATTTTAATATCATAGTATAAGCAAAATCCTTTTGAATATTAATAGATTCATCATCACTTAAATTAATTTGTTGAAAGTGATTAGCAGTTATTTTATTGATAATACCCATGGAAGAGCTTATAAGTACATATCTTTGATAATCCTTGCTTAAATCTTTATTAATAATATTTTCATCTATTCCAGTATTAATTACATAATCTAATAAATTATAAAGTTGAGTTTTTAAATCTAAAATTTCCTTAAAATCTTCAAGTATAATATTATTTAATTCTTTTGGTATAACTTGATTATATAGTATTCTTAAAGAAGGAAAGATGAATTTTCCACTGCTAATACTGTAATGAAATAGATGGTTACACTGTTCTTTAAAAGTAGAAACTTCTTTTATGGCTTCAATAGTATTTATAATGTCTATTTTAAAATTATAAATTATTGATCTGGCTATAATTTCATCCTTACTTTTAAAATATTCATAAATTGTACCTTTTCCAATTCCAGCAGCTTTTGCAATATCAGACACTTTAATACTTTCAATATTGCTGTTATCAGTGATTATTTTCTTGAATCCTTCAAATATTAGTAATTCTTTTTCTGCATATTTTCTGTTCATGTTTAGTCCTCCTCATCGATGATAATCTGTCTTAATTCTTTACGACGATGTAATATATCGTATAAAGTAGGGACAACAAATAAAGTTAATAGGGTAGCGTAAGCTAAACCACCTATAGTTACTATAGCTAAAGCTTGTGACATTTCAGAACCCATGCCAACTCCCAGTGCCATTGTAGACATGGCTAGTATTGTTGTTAAAGCAGTCATAAGTATAGGTCTCATACGAGTACGTCCAGCCTCTATAAGAGCTTCTTTTTTATTTAATCCACTTATACGTAATTGATTCACATAATCAACAAAAACTATACCGTTATTAACAACTACACCAGCAAGAACTAAAAATCCTAACATAGATATAACACTTAATTCTTGACCAGTTATAATTAATGCCAGTAAACCACCAGTAAATGCAAGAGGTATAGTAAACATTACTATAAATGGTGACAATAATGATTGGAATTGTGCGACCATTATTAAGTAAATAAACGCTATGGCAAGAGCAATCATTTTAATTAAGTCACTAATAGCTTGATTAATAGATTCAGTTTCACCACCCATTTTTACTTCATATCCAATAGGCGCTTTATAACTATCTAATTTTGATTGAACTTCCTTACTTACTAAACCAATATTGTGTTTAGAATCAATACTAGCTGTTACAGATATATATCTAGTTTGATTATCGTGATTTATAGAAGTAGGAGTATCAGTCATTTCTATAGAGGAAATATCTTTTAATTTTACTGAAACAGATTCAGTTCCTTTTGTTCCAGTTATTTCAACATTTTTTAATTTATCTAGATCTGAAGTATCATGATTTACAATAATTACTGGATAGTCCTCAGAATTTATTGTCAAAGTAGTCGAAGTAGTTTCTGTTGATAATTTGGAAGAAACTTGTTGGAATACTTGAGCCACTGTTAATCCATACTTCATAGCTTTATTTTTATTGATTACAATTTTTTCTTCCTTAGCAGTTATACCCATACCGCCATTGATATCGGTAGTACCTTCTATATTGGAGAGCATACTTACCAAATCATCAGAAATTTTCTTAAGTTCATCTAAATCATTACCTTTAACAATTATTTTCAATCCAGATCCTCCAAAAGAAGAAGTATCCATAGACGAAGAAGAAACTGTAACTTCACAATTAAGAGATTTTGTTTTTTCTTTTATTTCTTCTGAAATTTCATCATTTGTTTTCTTTTTATCCTCTTTTAAAATAACGTAAGCAGACATATTATTAGGATTATTTGAAGAAGAACCAAATGACATGGTACCTGACGAATTCATAGCTCCAATGCCTTCAACATCATCAATTGTTAAAACTTGTTGTACAACTTGATCTGTAATATGTCGAGCTTCCTCTTTTGGAAGATCACTATCTATATTAATAGTTGCCATCATTTGTGGTGAATCCATTTTTGGCATAAAAGATGTTCCTATTTTAGTTGTTGCAAAAGCGGCAATTATCAATAGTAATACAGAAAAACATAAAACAATAGGTTTAAACCTTAAGCATAGTCTTAGTAATTTTTCATAGCCATCAATCATTTTATCAAATAAAGGATGAGACTTCTCATTTACATTAGATAGTAAATTTGATGCCATACACGGTACTAAAGTTAAGGCGACGATTAAACTGGCAATTAAGGAGTATGCTATTGTAAGTCCCATATCTGTAAATAATTGTCTAGTTATACCTTCAGTAAAAACAATAGGTAAGAATACACAAATAGTAGTAAGTGTGGAAGCAAAGATTGCTCCAGATACTTGTCTAGCTCCGTATACAGCAGCTTTAAATTTGCCAATTCCTTGATTTCTTAGTCTATAAATATTTTCAATAACAACTATACTATTATCAACTAGCATCCCAACTCCAAGGGCTAAACCTGATAGAGAAATAATATTTAATGTAACACCACTAAAGTACATCAAAACAATGGCAAATAATAAACTTATAGGAATACTAAAGGCAATTACTATAGTTGGTTTTATACTTTTTAAGAATATTAGTAAAACAAAAATTGCGAGTATACCACCATAAATTAGGTTATCAAGCACACTAGATATAATAAAATCTATATAAACGCCTTGATCCATTAAAGAAAGAATATGCAATTTATTATTACTATTATTTAAATCCTTAATTACTTTATTTATTTCGTTACACACGTTAGTAGTTGAGGCAGTACTAGTTTTTTGGAAAGATAGCATAACACCAGCATTTCCATTTATGTTTGTATAACTATCTGACGAATTGTCAGACATTTTTACATTGGCTATATCTTTAAGGTGCACATTACCAATGTCATCCATAGAAAATAATATTAAATTTTTAACTTCATTTATAGAAGTGAATTTATCTCCTACTTTTACAGAATACTCAGTTTCGTCATCAGATATATATCCAGCAGGCATGGAAAAATTCTCTGCTGTTAGAATTTGATTTATTGTTTCTGGAGTGATTTTATTTGTTATGTCTGCTGATTCTAAGGCTTGCTTTCTAGCTTCATTTAACTGAGTTTCAGCAGATTTTATTTGTGATTCACTTACAGAAAGTTGTACAGTAGCTTTTGTTAATTCTTGAGAAAGAGTAAGTTTAGCACTTTCTAATTCTTTTTGTTGATTTTTCAATGTTTCTAGTGAGTCTACTGCGCCTACTCCTTGGCCTGCATTTGATATGGCCTTTTCTAAAGGGGTTATAATAGCTTCCAAATTTGATATATCTTCTTGTAATTTTTCTTTATCAACAGTAGAATCTTCTGGTAAATCATTCAGTTGTTTCTTTAATTCTTTTAATTTTGATTTAGTATCATTTAGAGTAGTAGTTGTGTTAGCAATATATTTTTCTAAATCTTCTTTGCTAGAACCTGTTGAATTTAAAATACCAGCCATACTTTCTAATTGGTTTATACCAGATTGAAGTTGGCTACTAGCTTCAAGAAGTTTTTTCATTTGAGTATTACTTTGTTTTTCTAGGGCAGTTTTTCCATTTTGTATTTCTGATTTGGCACTATTAAGTTGACTTTGTTGCTGATCTAATTTAGCAGTGACGCTTGATTTTAGTTTTTTATTTAATTCGTCGATTTTATCTTTGTTTAAAGATATTTCTAACTGTTTTTCTACTAAACCAACACCTGTTACAGAGGCAACACCGTTTATACGCTCAAACCTAGGGATTATTTCATTGTTAACATATGTAGAGACTTCTTCAATATCCATATTATCTACATCGATACTTAATGTCATAACAGGCATCATGTCTGGGTTAAGTTGCATTAAAGTAGTTGCTCCAACACCATCTTCTAAAGAATCTTTAATTAGATCTATTTTACCGTTTAGATCTAGCATGGCAGTATCCATATTTGTATCTTGATTAAACTCTAGGATTACTACACTGTAGTTCTCGTTTGAAACGGAAGTTACATTCTTAATTCCACTTGTAGTTGAAACGGCTTGTTCAATTGGCTTTGTAACTGTTGTTTCAATTTTTTCTGGGCTAGAACCAGGATATGTAGTCATAGCAATTACATAAGGTAAATCTATGCTAGGTAATAAGTCTGGGGTCATTTTTGTGAAAGATACAAATCCTAACATTAATATCATAATTACAGAAACAAAGACAGTTAAGGGTTTTCTTACACTGAATTTTGGTAGCAAATATTTCACCTCTTTCTTAATTATAAAACCGACTAGTCGGTCAGATATGTTTAATTGTAGTCATGTTGTATGTTGATTTCAATAAAATGGAAAATTTAAATTGAAATTTATTTTACTTTATTCTCAATAGAGGTGTTTATAACGTATATCATTTATACTTAATAAGCATTTAAATAAGGTATGTATTCATATATATAGATATATAATAGATTAAGAAATATTCAGGAGGATATTATATGAAGATGTACATGAAAGGAAGTAAACGTTCAAAAGAAACTGGTAATTCTATTCCAAATACAATAGCTTATGCAGCGATTAAAAATTTTTTAGTATCAAAGGAGTTTGCAGAAAAAAGAGAGGAGTATTGTATTGGGAAATTGGATAAAAAGCAAGTGAGTCAAATAATGACAGATATAAAATGGTTATTTAGAAATTATAAAGATCTAGAAGTTTTAGCAATAGAAGATAGTGATAATAAATCCATAAGGTTTACTTTGTAAGCATAAGTTAAAGGAATAATTTTATTTCAATATAAATAAGGAAATGATACAAAATATCATTTCCTTATTCTTTATGTTAATTATAATTAACTAGCTTTTCAAATTCTTCAGCAGTATACATAAAAATTTTCTGTATACTGACATATTTTATTTTAGATAATATATAATGCTTAGACAATAAGTAAAAATTATAATTTAACCTTATAACTGTATAATAATAAAAAATGTTGTAGTATTATATAATTAATTGATAGATATAACTTAGGAAGGAAATAAATATGTTTGGATATGTGAGAATAAATAAAATGGACTTAACTTTCAGAGAGTTTGAAGACTACAAAGGATATTATTGTGGATTGTGTAAATACTTAAAAGAAAATCATGGAGAAATATCTAGACTAGGTTTAAATTATGATATTACTTTTTTAATCGTGATTCTTACAGCTATTTATAAACCTAAAACTAATATTGTAGAAGAAGTTTGTATAGTTAGTCCATTTAAAAAGAAGAAAAAAATAATAAATGAAATAACAGAATATGCGGCAAGTATGAATACACTATTAACATATTATAAATTAGAAGATAATTTATTAGATGATAAAGGAATAAAGGACATTTTAGCTTATAATATTTATAAGGGCAAATTAAAATTGGCTCATGAAAAGTATCCTAATAAATCAAAAATTATTAAAGAACAAATGAACTTACTTAATCAATTGGAGAAAGAAGGAAATTGCAATATAGATAAAGTATCAAATACTTTCGGCGAGCTAATGGGGGAAATTTTTTCTTACAAGAATGATGAGTATGAAGAAGATTTAAGAAGGGTAGGCTTTAATATAGGGAAATACATTTATATATTAGATGCCTACGAAGATTTAGATGATGACTATAAAAAAGGAAGGTATAATCCATTTATAGAATATATAGACAATAAAGAAGCATTAAAATTGAAAGTTGACAGATTAATTAGTATATCTTTAGGATTGTTAGCATCGTCAATCGATAACTTAAATTTACAATTAAACAGAGGAATTATAGAAAATATAGTTTATTCTGGTGTATATTTAAGATATAAAAATATATTAGAAAAAGGATGTGGGAATAATGTATAGTAATGTTTATGAAAATGACTGTTTTATGAAAGCAAGGAGAATGATTGAAAATAAAGATTTTAAAAAAGCATATAATTTTTTACAAAGCATAAATGAAAAATGTAGTGAGTGGTATTACTTAACAGGATTATCTGCTATGAATATTGGATACT
The DNA here is from genome assembly GCF_051148895.1 of Terrisporobacter vanillatitrophus. Taxonomy (GTDB): domain Bacteria; phylum Bacillota; class Clostridia; order Peptostreptococcales; family Peptostreptococcaceae; genus Terrisporobacter; species Terrisporobacter vanillatitrophus. The sequence continues at coordinate 3,819,005 of NZ_CP154625.1, read as the reverse complement.
ATGAAGAAGGAGAAGACTTTCTAAAAAGAGCTAAGTTTATGGATTCTAATAATAAGGAATATGTTTATGCTTATAATAGATACAATAATTATAGAAATGATTATGACAAACGTTCTTATAACTACAATAGAAATAGACGTTATGACTCACCTGGTTGCTGTTGTTGTTGCTGTGATGATGACTGTTGTAGCAATTTATGTACTTTATTTGTATGTGATTCATGCTGTGAATGCTGTGGAGGAGATTTATGTACTTGTTTCTAGGAGATGATGAATAATCATGAGTAGAAAAGTTGCCTATGGTGGTATATTATTATCCTTAAATATTATTTTATTATTGTTGGTTAATATAATACCCATAAATACGTTATTTCTTTTAGGTTTGGCATCTTTGCCAATAGCTATTGTGATTATGGAATATGGACCTAGAGCAGGGATTATATTCTATATAGGATCTGTTTTATTAAGCTTTATGATTATGGCAAACAAAGCACAATGGATATTATATATTTTTACATTTGGTATTTATGGTTTAGTAAAATATATAATAGAAAAAGATAGAAGTTTTATCCAAGAATATATATTGAAAATTATAGTGGCAAATATACTTATAATATTTGCGTATATAATCTTAAAACAATTTGTGTATATTCCAATTAATATTTTTACCATATTAATATTTGAGATAGCTTTTATAGTTTATGACTTTGTATATTCTCAATTTATAGATTTTTATAATGATAAACTTAGAAGATTTGTAAAAAGATAAATAAAAGAGACTATTAAGTATTTTATAACTTTATAGTCTCCTTTTATATTATAAATCAAAATATTTTTTTTGAGATTCATTTAATTCTTCATCACAAGAAGGACAATTATAAGTTTTTTCATTACTTACAAATTTGTTGCTTTCTTCATTAAATTTCATCTTTATTTTTTCAGTAATTCCTATTTCAGTTAAATCTTTTCCACATTTTTTACAATTATGAATAGAGCATATATTCTCTAACAATTCTGTTGTAACATTATCAATATTATTATTGCAATTACTACAGAAAACTTTAGTATCTCTTTTTCTGCTTAATTCTTGGGAATTACTTTTATCTTGAGAAAAAGCAAAGCTTATTTCTTCATATACTTTATAACCTAATTTAAGTATGTTTGTATTACAGTGAGGACAAAGGAAAACAGGGAAGTAATCCTTATGATTTTTTTCTTCTTTTACTTCTGATGATTTATTTGTGTCTGCTTCTGTATTCTCCTCACTTAATTTGCAATCATCATCTAAGTAATTGTAAACATCATAACTTTTATAATCCTTTGCTGTAGCTAAAAGATGTTTTTTAATAGATGAGTAACTTTTATTTTTAGATGGAATATTTAAGTCTATAACATTATTATCTATTACATATTTTAAGATAGATAAATAGTTAAATTTAGTAGCATAAAAAAGTACCATTTCATCTAGATTTTGCTCTCCTACTTTATCTGAAAAATCAATCCAGATTTCAGGAGACTCAAAGTATAGTTTTTTTCTTATTTCATCTAAATCATTAGATATATCGCTAAAGCTTAGTATTTTTTCGTTGATTTTCAAACTATCATCCTCCGTACAAATAATATACTATAAGCCTATATCAAATCTTTTTACATTGCAATCCAAAGAATATACAATATCTTTTCTTTCTACAATTATTTGTGCTTTGTCATGTAAGCTCTTATCTTCTATCATATGATTTAATAATTCATTAGTTGGATTTATAGCAATTGGATTACCTACGCGCTTAAGCATATTAATATCTCCGTTAGTATCTCCATAAGCATAAGATTGACTTAAATCTATATCATACTTTTCAACAAAACTATCTATAGCTACATTTTTACTTTTTGCATCCCACATAGGAATTACAGTTCCGTTAAATTTTCCATCTTCAAATATATAATCACTACCAACATAATCTGAGGCACCGTATTTTTTAGCCATTTTTTCAACTAAAAAATTTGGGCTACCAGATATAAATATAACTTTGTGACCATTATCCAAATGCCATTTAATTCTTGAACGAGTATATTTATAAACACGTTCAGCTTTTAATGCAATAACTTGATCACTAGTAAAATCTATACAAGACTTATCTACATTTTGTAGTGATTTAACATATAAGTCACATATTTCTAGTAGATAATCATCGTAATTTGCTTGTCTTTTATCCCAATCTAAAAAAGTATCTCTAGCATGAGCAACCCAAGCTTTTTGATCAACTATTTCGTATTTAATAAGCTTTTTGAAATGCTCTACCATCAGGGAGTCTCTGTAGATAGTTCCGTCAATATCAAAAAAAGCTCCTATATTTTTCATTGAATCACCTCATCTAAGTATTTACTTTATTATATTATAAAATTCAATTTTGTTGTAAACTATAATTACAAATAGAAAATAAAATATGAATTTTAACTATTTAATAATTATAAAAGTATTAAGGATGTGATTTGATGACATTTGATTATGCCAAGATAACAAAATCTAGACTTATGGGAAGTATGGGTCTTACTATTAAATATGAGAATAATGACAATAATATATACCAATATTTTTTATTGGATGGAGAAGGACTAGGAATTGCTGATTATGTTAGTTTAAAAAATCCTACATCAAAAGAAGCTTGTAATGAGGAAGAACGATTAATGGGTGGTCTAGGAGAGAGCAGAATACTAGTTAAAGAAGAGGTAGCTTTATTTTTAATAAATCATTTTGGTAATAAAAATCTAGAGTATGATAAAGAATTACCGGGAGACACTGAAGAGTATATAGATGTAATAACAAATTATAAAAGTAATTTAACTCTAGATGAAGTTTATCCTATTATAAGTAAAAGGGTTTATGATGAAGTTGAATTTATAAATTATATGACAATGAGATTTATAGCTAGAGATAGAGAAAGTTTAAAATATTTTTCTGGCAGCGAAGAAATATCAAATAATTATATAACGAAAATTAATGGAGCTCTTTTAAAGAATAAAGTAATCAAAAGAAGTGAACAAGTATATATTAGCGAAGCTTTATATGAGGACGAAGATGGATATTATACTTGTAAAATAGCTTTCAATATATGTAAAGAAAAAGATAACTTTAGAATTAAATCTTTATTAGTTACAGACAAAGAACCTATATATGATTTTGAAGTTTTTGATGAAATATCAAAATCTGAATTTATAGATGTTTATAAAATTAAAAATAAGGATGAATTTCTAATGGAATTTCATAATGATAATCCATTTATGTTAAAAAGTGAAATGGAGGAAGGCATATTCTTTACTAGATTTAATTTTAATAACAATCATGTAAAGAAAGATATTTATGTAATAAATAATGATATAAAATCAATATATTATCAGTTAGGTGATGAATTTTTTGTAGGAACTTATTCAGAAAGAGATAGAAAATACATTAATAAGCTACTAATGGCTAAATATAAAGAGTATTTAAAAGTTGATGAAAGTTATTACTTTGAAGAAAATATTCTTTATGATTTTGTAGAATCTGGATCTGATGACTTTGAAGATTTTTTAGATTAAAAGTAAATGTTCATATTAGAACAAAAAAAGAAGGGCAATGCTAGTATAACTAGAATGCCCTTTTTTGTATTTATAATATTGGGGGAATATTATGAGGAATACATTAAATAGTGTAGACAAATTTAAAAATTTTATAACACTTTTTTAAAAAAAATAAAAAACCCCTAATTTATAGGGGCAACATTGGTATTTTAATATTATATTTGATTACATTTCTTCCTCATCAAACTCATCCATATTAACAGTAGGTATATTTTGCATTACTCCAGGATACATCATATTAGGTGGTATTGCTCCAGGGAACATCATTCCAGGGAACATCATATTAGGTGACATTGCTCCAGGGAACATCATATTAGGAGGAAACATGCCAGGAAACATCATATTTGGAGGTATCATAGGAATCATAGGTATATTATTCATCTGATTATTCATGTCATTCATATTATTATTGTTTTCAAATTGCTCATTCATATTGTTGTTAGGCATATCCTCATAAGGATTAAATTGTGGATTATATACATATTGATTAGAATATGTTGAGTATTCAGGGTTTATATTTTGATTGAGATTTCCGCTTTGGTTGTTATTCATAACATAAGGATTAATGTACATTAAAGGGTCTATATATGGTTGAGGGTATATATAGTTTGGATCTAAGTTATCACTCATTCTATTAGGATACATATTATTATAATTCATTTTGATATGAACTCTCCTTTCAATTTTTCATATAATAAATTTACTAATACTACTAATATATATATTAAAAAAAAATCTAGATATGAGTATTTTAGAAATAGTTACAAATTTAAAAAAATATAGGAAAAAGGTTGCACAAATAGGACAAATATCATAATATTAATATATGAACAGTTGTTCATATATTAATATTTAATCGGAGGAATGCAAATGAAAGATATTATAAATAGATGCGAATGTACATGTGTACATGAAGAGATAATATGCAAGGTGAAAGATAAAATGCCTGAAGATGAAAAACTTTATGATTTAGCAGAGTTATTTAAAGTCTTTGGTGATACTACAAGAATAAAAATTTTATACGCTTTATTTGAAGAAGAAATGTGCGTATGTGACATAGCCGATCTTTTAAATATGACTCAATCGGCAATATCTCATCAGCTAAGGGTTTTAAAACAAGCTAGATTAGTTAAATTTAGAAAAGAAGGTAAGATTGTTTATTATTCATTAGATGATAATCATATAAATCAAATATTTAACTGTGGTTTATGCCATATAGAGGAAACTTACAATAGATAGGGGGGTATAATAATGTTGGAGGCAGTATTGATAAAAAAAGAGCTGATGCTAAATGGATTAACATGTGCTCACTGTGCTGAGACTATAGGGGAAGTTGTAAAAAATATGAATGGTATTGAAAGTAGCAATATGAATTTTATTACTAAAAAACTAACTTTAGGAATTGATTCTTCTTATGATGAAGAATTAATAATAAGTGAAGTAATTTCTCTTATTGATTCCATAGAACCAGGTCTTGATATTCAAGCCCTTGACAAAAAAATAAGCACAGGGAATAAAAAAGAGTTAATGCTAAACGGATTGACATGTGCCCATTGTGCAGAAGTAATAGGGGACAAAGTAAAATATTTAGAAGGAATTCAAAACAGTAATTTGAATTTTGTGAATAAAAAATTAACACTAGAATTAAATTCTCGAAAAAATGAAGATAAAATAATAGAAGATGTTATTGGTTTGATTGACTCCATAGAACCAGGCCTTGATATTCAAGTGATTGGAAATAAAAATAAATCATATATAAAGAAAGATATTATTTTAGGAGGACTTAATTGTGCTCATTGCGCAGAAGTAATTGGTAATAAAGTATCATTACTAGATGGAGTTAAAAGCTCTAATATGAACTTTGTAAATAAAAAATTATCTGTAGAAATAGATAATACAAATGAAGATATTACAATTAAAAATATAATAAACATAATAAATTATACAGAGCCAGGACTTGACATACAAATTGAAGGAATAAAAGAAAATAAGAAAACTAAAAAAGAAACTAAAGTAATAAAAGATAATAATAAATTAAAACTTCTAAATATATTGTTAGGATCATTTGTATTTATATTTGCATTTTATGAAGAAATGGTTGGTATAGAAAGCAAATATTCTTTACTAATTTTCTTAGTGTCATATGTATTAGTTGGTGGAGATGTTGTATATAAAGCTTTACGAAATATGACAAAGGGTAGAATATTTGACGAAAACTTTTTAATGACAGTAGCAACAGTTGGTGCAGTTGCAATAGGTGATGCGTCAGAGGCTGTTGGGGTAATGTTATTTTATAAAATTGGAGAATATTTACAAGAAATTGCAGTAGGTAAATCAAGAAAATCTATTTCTGATTTAATGCAAATAAAACCAGATGTGGCAAATTTAAAAGTGGGTAACTCTATTAAAGTTGTAGATCCAGAAGAAGTAGAAATTGGTAATTTTATAATAGTTAAACCTGGTGAAAAAGTACCTTTAGACGGTGTAATTATAGATGGAAGTTCTATGGTTGATACATCAGCTTTAACGGGAGAATCAGTTTTAAGAACAGTTAAGTCAGGAGATGAATTATTATCAGGATTTATCAATAAAAACTCTTTATTAACAGTAAAAGTAACTAAAAATTTCTCTGAGTCCACTGTATCAAAAATACTAGATTTAGTAGAAAATGCTAGTAGTAAAAAGTCTAAAACAGAAAACTTTATATCTGTGTTTTCAAAATACTATACACCAATAGTAGTTATATTAGCTACATTAATAGCAGTAGTTCCACCAATATTTGTACCAGGAGCTATGTTTAGTGATTGGTTACACAGAGGATTAGTATTCCTAGTTGTATCATGCCCATGTGCTCTAGTTTTATCCATACCACTAAGTTATTTTAGTGGTATAGGTGTTGCTTCTAGAAATGGTATATTAATAAAAGGAAGTAACTATCTAGAAGCTTTAAGATATGTTGATACAGTGGTATTCGATAAAACTGGAACATTAACAGAAGGTGTATTTGATGTGGTAAAAGTTAATGCTGTTGGAGTAGCAGAAGAAGAATTAATTAAATATGCATCTATTGCAGAAGCTAATTCGAATCATCCAATTGCTAAGTCTATTTTAAATTACTATAATAAAGAAATTAATTTAAATAAAATAGAAAGTTATGAAGAAATAGCTGCCCATGGAATAAAAGTAAAATATGAAAATGAAGAAATATTAGCTGGAAATGAAAAATTAATGACAGCTAATAATATAAAAGTAAATAAAAATAAAGAAATAGGAACTGTAGTTTATATAGCAGTAAATAATCAGTTTAAAGGATATATAGTTATTTCTGATAAAATAAAATCAGATAGTGAAAAAGCTATTAATGAAATAAAAGCTCAAGGTATAAAAGAAACTGTTATGCTAACTGGAGATAATAAAGAAGTTGCTGACTCAGTAGCAAAACAATTAAAGATAGATAAAGTATATTCAAATTTATTGCCAAATGAAAAAGTAGAAAAAATAGAATCTATATATGAAGGCAGAAATGATAAAGAAAAAATTGCCTTTGTAGGAGATGGAATAAATGATGCTCCAGTTCTTGCTCGTGTGGATGTTGGTATAGCTATGGGAGGTTTAGGATCAGATGCGGCTATAGAAGCAGCGGATATAGTTATAATGACAGACGAACCAAGTAAAATAGCTGAAGGAATAAAAATATCTAGAAAGACTTATAAAATAGTATGGCAAAATATTATATTTGCATTAGGTATTAAGATTATAGTTATGATATTTGGAGCTTTAGGTATGGCAAGTATGTGGGAAGCAGTATTTGCTGATGTAGGGGTTGCTTTAATCGCAGTATTGAATGCAATGAGAATAATGAAATAAAATATTAAAGTACTACTTTGTTATATTATGAATGTAAAATTTATATATACAAAGTAGTATTTTTATTTAGTTATTAAAGAAAAATAAACGTTAAATATAATTTTTAATGTTATTATATAATGAAATATAAGTTTAAAGCAGAAAATTATTGTTAAATAAAGAGAGTAAATTACTATAAAAATGATTAAAAAACTTTGGAATTTCAATGATAAATCAAATATAGTGACAAAAACTATTTAATAATAAGTCATAAAACGTCAATAATTTTACAAAAAACTTTTAAAAAAGTGTTGACGACCTTTTATTATGATGATATAGTATTACTTGTCCTTGAGACAGGGACAAAACGTCAACAAAAAACTTCTTAAAAAAGTAGTTGACAAAGAAAAACAGCTTTGGTAGAATAAAAAAGCTGAAACAAGCAAAAGAACTTTGAAAATTAAACAGTAGGTTAACAATAAATTAATTCTTTAAGAATTAAACTGAAACAACAAACAAACCAAGCCAGATATTCAGATAATGATTAGCTGAGCAATTGGACAACTTTTATTTGAGAGTTTGATCCTGGCTCAGGATGAACGCTGGCGGCGTGCCTAACACATGCAAGTCGAGCGATTCTCTTCGGAGAAGAGCGGCGGACGGGTGAGTAACGCGTGGGTAACCTGCCTCATACACATGGATAACATACCGAAAGGTATGCTAATACAGGATAATATAAGAAATTCACATGGATTTCTTATCAAAGCTCCGGCGGTATGAGATGGACCCGCGTCTGATTAGCTAGTTGGTAAGGTAACGGCTTACCAAGGCGACGATCAGTAGCCGACCTGAGAGGGTGATCGGCCACATTGGAACTGAGACACGGTCCAAACTCCTACGGGAGGCAGCAGTGGGGAATATTGCACAATGGGCGAAAGCCTGATGCAGCAACGCCGCGTGAGTGATGAAGGCCTTCGGGTCGTAAAACTCTGTCCTCAAGGAAGATAATGACGGTACTTGAGGAGGAAGCCCCGGCTAACTACGTGCCAGCAGCCGCGGTAATACGTAGGGGGCTAGCGTTATCCGGATTTACTGGGCGTAAAGGGTGCGTAGGTGGTTTCTTAAGTCAGGAGTGAAAGGCTACGGCTCAACCGTAGTAAGCTCTTGAAACTGGGAAACTTGAGTGCAGGAGAGGAAAGTGGAATTCCTAGTGTAGCGGTGAAATGCGTAGATATTAGGAGGAACACCAGTAGCGAAGGCGGCTTTCTGGACTGTAACTGACACTGAGGCACGAAAGCGTGGGGAGCAAACAGGATTAGATACCCTGGTAGTCCACGCCGTAAACGATGAGTACTAGGTGTCGGGGGTTACCCCCCTCGGTGCCGCAGCTAACGCATTAAGTACTCCGCCTGGGGAGTACGCTCGCAAGAGTGAAACTCAAAGGAATTGACGGGGACCCGCACAAGTAGCGGAGCATGTGGTTTAATTCGAAGCAACGCGAAGAACCTTACCTAAGCTTGACATCCTTTTGACCGATGCCTAATCGCATTTTTCCCTTCGGGGACAGAAGTGACAGGTGGTGCATGGTTGTCGTCAGCTCGTGTCGTGAGATGTTGGGTTAAGTCCCGCAACGAGCGCAACCCTTGCCTTTAGTTGCCAGCATTAAGTTGGGCACTCTAGAGGGACTGCCAGGGATAACCTGGAGGAAGGTGGGGATGACGTCAAATCATCATGCCCCTTATGCTTAGGGCTACACACGTGCTACAATGGGTGGTACAGAGGGCAGCCAAGTCGTGAGGCCGAGCTAATCCCTTAAAGCCATTCTCAGTTCGGATTGTAGGCTGAAACTCGCCTACATGAAGCTGGAGTTACTAGTAATCGCAGATCAGAATGCTGCGGTGAATGCGTTCCCGGGTCTTGTACACACCGCCCGTCACACCACGGAAGTTGGGGGCGCCCGAAGCCACTTAGCTAACCCTTTGGGAAGCGAGTGTCGAAGGTGAAATCAATAACTGGGGTGAAGTCGTAACAAGGTAGCCGTATCGGAAGGTGCGGCTGGATCACCTCCTTTCTAGGGAGAATTAACCTACTGTTTAATTTTGAGGGTTCTTTATGAAAACTCAAAATTAGTACTTTGAAAACTGCATAACATTTAGTGATATGACATTATAAAAGAAGAAGATAAACTTCTTAAAAAATATATCATATAAAGAAGATAACTTTTAAAAATATCAAACTTTGATAACTGGTCAAGTTATTAAGGGTGTAGGGCGAATGCCTTGGCACTAGGAGCCGATGAAGGACGCGATAAGCTGCGATAAGCTTGGGGGAGTTGCACGTAAACTTTGATCCCAAGATTTCCGAATGAGGAAACTCACTTAGAGTAATGTCTAAGTATGGTATGATGAATACATAGTCATGCCAGGGGAACTCGGGGAACTGAAACATCTAAGTACCCGGAGGAAGAGAAAGAAATTCGATTCCGTAAGTAGCGGCGAGCGAACGCGGAACAGGCCAAACCAGTGAAGTTTTCTTCACTGGGGTTGCGGACATATCATAAAGTTGAGGAATTGTAAGTGAAGAGAGTTGGAAAGCTCCGCTATAAAGTGTAAAAGCCACGTAACTGAAACAAGAAATCGATAGATATGATCCAGAGTACCACGGGACACGTGAAACCCTGTGGGAAGCAGGAGGGACCATCCTCCAAGCCTAAATACTACCTAGTGACCGATAGCGTATAGTACCGTGAGGGAAAGGTGAAAAGAACCCCGGGAGGGGAGTGAAATAGAACCTGAAACCCTACACTTACAAGCTGTAGGAGCACATTACTTGTGTGACTGCGTACTTTTTGTAGAACGGGCCAACGAGTTACGTTACCTAGCAAGGTTAAGCACTTAAGGTGTGGAGCCGTAGCGAAAGCGAGTCTTAACTGGGCGTTTAGTTAGTTGACGTAGACCCGAAACCGGGCGACCTATCCATGGGCAGGTTGAAGCGAAAGTAAAATTTCGTGGAGGACCGAACCCACGAGCGTTGAAAAGCTCGGGGATGACCTGTGGATAGCGGTGAAATTCCAATCGAGCCCGGAGATAGCTGGTTCTCTCCGAAATAGCTTTAGGGCTAGCCTCAAGGTTTAGAGAAGCGGAGGTAGAGCACTGAATGTCCTAGGGGGTATTGCACTTACCGAAGACTATCAAACTCCGAATGCCGTATTCTTATACTTGGGAGTCAGACTGTGGGTGATAAGATTCATAGTCAAAAGGGCAACAGCCCAGATCGTCAGCTAAGGTCCCTAAATGTACGTTAAGTGGTAAAGGATGTGGGATTGCACAGACAACCAGGATGTTGGCTTAGAAGCAGCCACTCATTTAAAGAGTGCGTAATAGCTCACTGGTCGAGTGATCCTGCGCCGAAAATTTCCGGGGCTAAAACGTACTACCGAAGCTACGGCATCATTTATGATGGGTAGGAGAGCTTTCTATACGGATTGAAGCATTACCGTAAGGAGATGTGGACTGTATAGAAGTGAGAATGTTGGCATGAGTAGCGAGATGTGGGTGAGAATCCCACAGGCCGTAAACCCAAGGTTTCCAGGGGAAGGTTCGTCCGCCCTGGGTTAGTCAGGACCTAAGCCGAGGCCGAAAGGCGTAGGTGATGGACAACAGGTTGATATTCCTGTACCACCGATAACCGTTTGAGAAATGGGATGACACAGAAGGATAAGCTAACCGTACTGTTGGTTATGTACGGGCAAGTATTGAGGCAGTTCTAATAGGCAAATCCGTTAGAATAATGCTGGGGTACGATGCGGAGCGAAATTTAGTAGCGAAGTAGCTGATTTCACACTGTCGAGAAAAGTCTCTATCGAGGTTAAAGGTGCCTGTACCGCAAACCGACACAGGTGGGTGAGGAGAGTATCCTAAGGCCAGCCAGAGAACTGTTGTTAAGGAACTCGGCAAAATGACCCCGTAACTTAGGGAGAAGGGGTGCCATGGAAACATGGCCGCAGAGAATAGGCCCAAGCGACTGTTTACCAAAAACATAGGTTTCTGCTAAGTCGCAAGACGATGTATAGGAGCTGACGCCTGCCCGGTGCTGGAAGGTTAAGGGGATCTGTTAGGGCAACCGAAGCAGTGAACTTAAGCCCCAGTAAACGGCGGCCGTAACTATAACGGTCCTAAGGTAGCGAAATTCCTTGTCGGGTAAGTTCCGACCCGCACGAAAGGCGTAACGATTTGGGCACTGTCTCAACAACAGACTGGGTGAAATTGTAATACCGGTGAAGATGCCGGTTACCTGCGACAGGACGGAAAGACCCCATGGAGCTTTACTGTAGCTTGACATTGAGTCTCGGTGCTACATGTACAGGATAGGTGGGAGGCTATGAAGCATGGACGTCAGTCTGTGTGGAGCCATCCTTGGGATACCACCCTTGTAGTACTGGGATTCTAACCAGCTGCCTTGAATCAGGTAGTGGGACACTGTCAGGTGGACAGTTTGACTGGGGCGGTCGCCTCCTAAAAAGTAACGGAGGCGCTCAAAGGTTCTCTCAGTACGGTCGGAAATCGTACGAAGAGTGTAAAGGCAGAAGAGAGCTTGATTGCAAGACATACAGGTCGAGCAAGGACGAAAGTCGGACTTAGTGATCCGGTGGTACCGCATGGAAGGGCCATCGCTCAACGGATAAAAGCTACCCTGGGGATAACAGGCTGATCTCCCCCAAGAGTCCACATCGACGGGGAGGTTTGGCACCTCGATGTCGGCTCATCACATCCTGGGGCTGTAGTAGGTCCCAAGGGTTGGGCTGTTCGCCCATTAAAGTGGTACGCGAGCTGGGTTCAGAACGTCGTGAGACAGTTCGGTCCCTATCCGTCGCAGGCGTAGGAAATTTGAGGAGACCTGTCCTTAGTACGAGAGGACCGGGATGGACGTACCGCTGGTGTACCAGTTGTTCTGCCAAGGGCATAGCTGGGTAGCTAAGTACGGAAAGGATAAGCGCTGAAAGCATCTAAGCGCGAAGCCTACTTCAAGATAAGATTTCCCACCGTAAGGTTAAGACCCCATGAAGACTACATGGTTGATAGGTCAGAGGTGGAAGTGTGGTAACATATGTAGCTTACTGATACTAATAGGTCGAGGACTTGACCAATAAATATAATGGAAACATTAAATGTTAGCAGTTTTGAAAGTACTAACAAAAGTTAATACTTGAATAAAGATTATGTGGTTATTATAGCAAAGAGGATACACCTGTTCCCATTCCGAACACAGAAGTTAAGCTCTTGAGCGGCGATGGTACTTGGGGGGCGACCTCCTGGGAGAGTAGCACGTAGCCACGTAAAATGCTGGTATGGCTCAATTGGTAGAGCAGCTGACTTGTAATCAGCAGGTTGTAGGTTCGAGTCCTATTACCAGCTCCACAAATGGCTCATTGGTCAAGCGGTCAAGACACCGCCCTTTCACGGCGGTAACAGGGGTTCGATTCCCCTATGAGTCACCACCTGCGGGTGTAGCTCAATGGTAGAGTTCCGGCCTTCCAAGCCGGCTGTGAGGGTTCGATCCCCTTCACCCGCTCCAATTTAATTAATCCCAGGACCATAGCTCAGCTGGGAGAGCACCTGCCTTACAAGCAGGGGGTCACAGGTTCGAGCCCTGTTGGTCCCACCATAAAAACACAAACGCGGCCTGGTAGTTCAGTTGGTTAGAATGCCAGCCTGTCACGCTGGAGGTCGAGGGTTCGAGCCCCTTCCAGGTCGCCATAATGACTCATTAGCTCAGTCGGTAGAGCACTTGACTTTTAATCAAGGTGTCCGGAGTTCGAATCTCCGATGGGTCACCAATTATTATAGAAACCATGTGAATTATTTTCACATGGTTTTTTCTTATGTAAATAATAGCAAAATACAAAATACAATGATTAAAAAAAATTATTTATTGCAATATTCTGAAAATTTAACTATACTATTATCAATAACTATTTTAACTTAATGAATTAATATATTTCTAAATTAATACTTTTGAAAACTTTATTTTATTAAGCGTGATTGATAGGGGGGAAGTGTATGAATTATACAGATATAAAACCTGCAAAACAAGGATTATATTATCCTGAGTTTGAGAAAGATAATTGTGGTTTAGGTTTTATTGCAGATATTACAGGTAAAAAAAGTCATGATATAGTTAAAAAAGGTTTAAGTATATTATTGAACTTATCACATAGAGGAGCAACTGGATGTGATAATAAAACAGGGGATGGAGCAGGCATATTAATTCAAATACCTCATGAGTTTTTTAAAGCAGAATTAAAAGATGACCTGCCAGATGAAGGTGAGTATGCAGTTGGAATGGTATTTTTGCCTAGAGAAATTGATGAGTATTTAATGTGTGAAGGTATTTTTGAAACAGTAATAAGAGAAGAAAATTTAAATTTAATAGGGTGGAGAGATGTACCTGTAGATAGGAACTCTATTGGAGACATAGCAAAAGGTGCTGAACCATTAATAAAACAGATTTTTATAGATAGAGGAAACTTAAATATAGAAGAATTTGAAAGAAAATTATATATAATAAGAAAAATAGTAGAAAATAAAGTAAGATCATCTCATATGCACAACAAAGGATATTTTTACGTATCTAGTTTATCAAGTCAAACAATTATTTATAAAGGCCTTCTTTTAGCTAATCAAATAGGCAATTTTTATGAAGATTTAAAATCACCTAAATTTGAAAGTGCATTTGCGCTTATTCACCAAAGATATAGTACAAATACTTTTCCAACATGGGACTTAGCTCAACCTTTTAGATATATAGCTCATAATGGAGAAATAAACACAATAAGAGGAAATAGAAATTGGATGAATGCTCGAGAAGGAGTATTAAAATCAGATTTGTTAGGAGATAATATACAAAAATTATATCCTATAATATCACCAAACTGCTCTGACTCGGCTAATTTTGATAATGCTTTTGAACTTTTAGTCCAGAGTGGGAAGTCATTAACACATGCAATGATGATGTTAATACCTCAAGCATGGGATAAAAATATGGCAATGGATGAGGATGAAAAATCTTTTTATAATTATCATGCAACTTTGATGGAACCATGGGATGGTCCAGCAGCAATGATATTTACAAATGGACACGAGATAGGGGCAACTTTAGATAGAAATGGTTTACGTCCTGCTAGATATACAATAACAAAAGATAATTTTGTAGTTTTAGCATCTGAAAGTGGTGTTTTAAATATTGACCCAAAGAATATAAAATATCGTGGTAGATTGGAACCTGGAAAAATGTTTTTATTGGACTTAAACGAGCATAGAATTTTGAAAGATAAAGAAATACGACAAAAAATATTTAAAGAATATAATTATAAATCATGGATAAAAAGAAATAAAATGACTATGGATATGCTACCCTATCCATCTTATTTACCAGGAGGCGATATGGATACCCTTTTAAAAAGACAACAATCTTTTGGGTATTCTCAAGAAGAAATAAAAGTGATTTTAGGACCTATGGCAAGTAAGGGAAGTGAACCTATTGGTTCTATGGGATATGACACATCATTAGCTGTATTATCAAAAAGACCACAGTTATTATATAACTATTTCAAACAATTATTTGCTCAAGTAACAAATCCACCTATAGACCCAATTAGAGAAAAATCAATAATGAGTTTAATTACCATAATAGGACAAAAGGGCAATTTGCTTGATAATGAAAAGAAAGACTTTAAATTTATTCAATTAGATCATCCAATTCTTACAGATATAGATTTAGAAAAATTAAGTAAAGTGAATAATGCTACTTTAAGGGCTATAAAAATTCCTATGCTATTTAGCTACCCTAGTGATGGTGATGGCTTAGTTGATGCCATAGATTTATTATGTGAAAGAGCGAGAGATGCAATCTTGGAAGGTTACAACATAATAATTTTGTCTGATAAAAATATAAATAAACATCAAGCTCCTATTCCAGCTTTATTAGCAATAAGTGCACTTCAACAGTATTTAATCAAAAATAAGTTAAGAACTAATGTAAATATAATTTTAGAAACAGGAGAAGCCAGAGAAGTAATGCACTTTGCTTTATTAATAGGATATGGAGCAACTGCTATAAATCCTTATTTGGCATTTGAAACCATAGATGATTTACAGAGAAAAGAATTATATGTGGATAATTTATCAAGTGAAGAATTAAAAGATAATTATATAAAAGCTATATGTGCAGGACTTTTAAAAGTTATATCAAAGATGGGCATATCTACAATACAAAGTTATAGAAGTGCGCAGATATTTGAAGCCTTAGGTATTAATAATTCAGTAATAGATAAATATTTTACAGGAACACCATCGAGAATAGAAGGAATAGGTTTAGATATAATCGCAAAAGAATCTTTAGAAAGACATCATATTGCTTATGATAAACTTAGAAATCCTATAGATTCTTTAAAACTTGGTGGAGAATATGCCTATAGAAGAAATGAAGAATCTCATATGTTTAATCCGTATACAATAACAAAGTTACAGCAAAGTACTAGAAATAATAGTTACAATACATTTAAAGAGTTCTCTGATGCAATAAATAATCAATCAAAAGAACTATGTACAATTAGAGGATTATTAGATTTTAAAAATGTATCATCAATACCTATAGATATGGTAGAACCGGCATCTGTTATAGTAAAAAGATTTACAACTGGAGCTATGAGTTTTGGTTCACTTAGCAAGGAAGCACACGAAAATTTAGCCATAGCTATGAATAGAATGGGTGCTAAATCTAATACTGGCGAAGGTGGAGAGGATGAAAATAGATTTAAAGATGAAACTAGAAGTGCAGTTAAACAAGTTGCTTCAGGACGATTTGGAGTAACTACAAATTATTTAGTAAATGCAGATGAAATACAAGTTAAAATGGCTCAAGGTGCAAAACCAGGAGAAGGAGGAAGGCTTCCAGGATCTAAAGTGGATGAAATAATAGGAAAAGTTCGTCATGCTACACCTGGCATTGATTTAATTTCTCCACCTCCACATCATGATATTTATTCTATAGAGGATTTGGAGCAATTAATACATGATTTAAAAAATGTAAATCCAGAAGCTAGAATATCTGTAAAACTAGTATCAGAAGTTGGAGTAGGGACTGTAGCATCAGGAGTTGCAAAGGCTAAGGCAGATGTTATTTTAATTTCAGGATATGATGGAGGTACTGGAGCAGCTCCTTATACATCTATAAAACATACAGGAGTTCCATGGGAGCTAGGATTATCAGAAGCTCATCAAGTTCTTTTATTAAATAATTTAAGAGGACGTGTAAGAATACAAACTGATGGTCAAATGAGAACTGGTAGAGATGTGGTAGTAGCTGCATTATTAGGTGCTGAAGAATTTGGATTTGCTACAACTCCGTTAGTAGTATCAGGATGTGTTATGATGAGAAAATGTCATTCGAACACATGTCCAATGGGAATAGCTACACAAAATCCAGAACTTAGAAAAAAATTCAAAGGAAAACCAGAAGATTTAATAAGATATTTCTTTTTTGTAGCTGAAGAAGTAAGAGAATTGATGGCCAAATTAGGATTTAAAACAATAGATGAAATGATTGGAAGAGTTGATTTATTACAAGTCAATGAAGATATGAAAAATTATAAATGTAGAGATATAGATTTATCTTCTATTTTATATAGACCTAATTTACCACAAAGGATAGCTGGAAGAAAAATAATGGAGCAAGAGCATAATATAGATAAAGCGTTGGATCATAAACTTATAGCTTATGCTATGGAAAGTTTAGAAAATAGAGGACATGTAGAAGAAGAGTTTGAAATAAAAAATACTAATCGTACTGTAGGAACTATGCTTAGTGGTGAAATAGCAAAGATATATGGAGAAGAGGGATTAGAAGAAGATACGATAGTTTATAAATTTACAGGTAGTTCGGGTCAAAGTTTTGCAGCCTTTGGAATGAAAGGTCTTACTATGATTTTGACAGGTGATTGTAATGATTATGTGGGCAAAGGATTATCTGGAGCTAAAATAATAGTTAAACCATATGAAAATTCGTCTATTGATGCAAGTAAAAATATTATAGTAGGAAATACAGTGCTTTATGGAGCAACTAGTGGCCAAATGTATATAAATGGATTAGCAGGAGAAAGATTTGCAGTAAGGAACTCTGGAGCAACTGCAGTAGTAGAAGGAGTAGGAGATCATGGATGTGAGTATATGACAGGAGGTATTGTATTAATACTTGGTGAAATAGGTAAAAATTTTGCAGCTGGTATGAGCGGAGGAATAGCATATATTTATACTTCTGATGATTTAAATGAAGGAGCAATAAATAAAGGTCTCGTTGATATTGATGACATACAGGAATCTGATCTAAATACAATTAAAAAATTAATAAACAATCATATTCAATATACAAATAGCCCAAAAGCCAACTTTATATTAGAAAATTGGAATGTGGAGAAAAATAATTTCCACAAGATAATACCAAGCGTATATAAGAAAATATTGGAACATGGAGAAAAGCAAGATGATAATGAAGATATCACTTGCGTTATATAGGAAGGTGATGAAATGGGAAAATCAACTGGATTTATTGATTATGATAGGGAGACTTTAGAAAAGCGTCCTGTGGAAGAAAGAATTAAAGATTATAAAAAAATTTATATCCCTATGGATTATAAAAAAGTTGAAATACAAGCAGCTAGATGCATGGATTGTGGCGTGCCATTTTGTTGTTCTGAGTTTGGATGCCCTTTGGGTAATGTAATACCAGAAGTGAATGATTTGATTTATCATGGAAAATGGAAAGAGGCTTTAGAGATACTTACTCAGACTAATAATTTTCCGGAGTTTACAGGAACTGTATGTCCAGCCTTATGTGAAAGTGCTTGTACATTGGGAATGTATAATAAATCTGTTTGTAATAAAAATATTGAACTTAGTATAATTAATAAAGCATTTGAAGAAGGTTGGATTAAACCTAAGAAGCCAATTATGAGAACTAACAAAAAAATTGCCATAGTTGGCTCTGGACCTTCAGGTTTAGCATGTGCAGATCAATTAAATAAAGCAGGTCATAATGTGGTAGTATTTGAAAGAGACGACAGAATAGGAGGGCTTTTAACTTATGGCATTCCTGATTTTAAGTTGGAAAAATGGGTTGTAGATAGAAGAATTAATTTAATGAAGGAAGAAGGTGTGGAATTTAGAACAAATATATGGATAGGAAGAGATTATCCATCAACTTATTTGAAAAAAGATTTTGATGCAGTAGTTTTATGTGGAGGAGCTACACAAGCTAGAGATTTGCCTGTTCCAGGGAGGAATTTAGATGGATTGTGTTTTGCAATGGAATATCTTACTCAACAAAATAAAAGAAATCAAGGAATAAAAATTGATGAAGATGAGATTATTGCAAAAGATAAAAATGTGGTTGTTATTGGTTCGGGTGATACGGGAGTAGATTGTATAGGCACAGCTATTAGACAAGGAGCTAAAAAAGTTTATCAAATTGGTAGATCGGGTAAACCACTGGATAAAAGTGATGAAAATAAAATGTGGCCTATGTACCCAATGAAGATGAAGAGCTTAGAAGGTTGTGAAGAAGGAGGAATTAGAGAGTTTTCAGTAAAGGTAACTGCTTTTAGTGGAGAAAAAGGAAAAGTAAATAAATTACATGGTATAAAAATAGATGAAAAATATAAAGAAATAGTAAATAGTGAATTTGAAATAGATTGTGATTTAGCTTTATTTGCCATGGGATTTTTACATCCAGAACATGAAACTATGCTGCAGGATTTGGGAGTAGAACTAGATGAAAGAGGAAATGTAAAAACTGATGACAATTATAAAACATCTGTAGATGGAGTTTATTCTGCTGGTGATATGAGAACGGGCCAGTCTTTAGTTGCTTATGCCATAAGTGAAGGTAGGAAAGTAGCAAAAGAAATAGATTTAAATTTAATGGGGAGTACAAATTTAAGATAAAAATAATAGAGCTTATTTTATATAAGCTCTATTATTTTGTTTATACAAGAACTTTTGCAAAGGGAATTTATTTAAATCATTTTAAATGGGTAATATATATTAATGAATAAATTTTATAATAAATGTTTATATAAAAGGTGAATAATAGAATTATTATGGTATAATTATTATTGTAATTATACGGAACGGATGTTCTAAAGGAGTGAGGAAATATGGATTTTGAAATTCAATCAGCTTTTAAGCCAACAGGGGATCAGCCAGAAGCTATAAAGGAGATTGTTACTTCAATTAATAAAGATGAAAAATTTCAAACACTACTGGGGGTAACAGGTTCGGGTAAAACTTTTACTATGGCAAATATAATTAGAGAGGTAAAAAAACCAACCTTAATCCTGGCTCATAATAAAACTTTAGCAGCTCAATTATATAGTGAGTTTAAAGAGTTTTTCCCTAATAATGCAGTTGAATATTTCGTAAGTTATTATGATTATTACCAACCAGAAGCTTATGTGGCATCAAGTGATACATACATAGAAAAAGATTCAAGTATAAATGATGAAATAGATAAATTAAGACACTCGGCAACAGCATCCATATTGGAAAGAGATGATGTAATAGTGGTATCTTCTGTTTCTTGTATTTATGGTATTGGGGATCCTGATGATTATAAAAAGCTCATGTTATCAATTAGAACAGGAATGGAAATAGATAGAGATACTCTTATAAGAAAGTTAGTAGATATACAATATGAAAGAAATGATATTAACTTTGTTAGAGGTACTTTTAGAGTTAGAGGAGATGTTTTAGAATTATTCCCTGCAAGTGATGATGAAAAAGCTATAAGAATAGAATTCTTTGGAGATGAAATAGATAGAATAGTGGAAATTGACTATGTTACAGGAAAAATTCTAGGAACGAGAAGCTATATAGCAGTATTTCCAGCATCACATTATGTTACTACTCCAGAAAAGGTTGCTCATGCAGTGGAAGCTATTGAAAAAGAGCTATTAGAAAGAGTTCAATATTTTAAAGAAAATGATAAATTAGTAGAAGCTCAAAGAATTGAGCAAAGAACTAAATATGATATAGAAATGCTTAGTGAAATAGGTACATGTCAGGGAATAGAAAACTATTCAAGACATATAACAGGAAGAGAAGAAGGAGAAAAACCGTACACACTAATGAGTTTTTTCCCTGAGGATTTTTTATTAATAGTAGATGAATCTCACGTTACCATACCTCAAGTTAGAGGAATGTATGCCGGAGACCGTTCAAGGAAACAATCATTAATAGAAAATGGTTTTAGATTACCGTCTGCTTATGACAATAGGCCTTTAAATTTCTCTGAATTTGAAGAGAATATAAATCAAGTATTATTTGTTTCTGCAACGCCAGGACCTTATGAAATAGAACACTCTACAACTGTGGCACAACAAATAATAAGACCAACAGGATTACTTGATCCGATTATAGAAGTAAGACCAATTAAAAATCAAATAGATAATTTAGTTGGTGAAATAAATAAAGTTGTTGAAAAGAAAGAAAGAGTATTAATTACAACTTTAACTAAGAAAATGAGTGAGGATTTAACTAACTATTTAAAAGAAATAGGAATAAGGGTTAAATATTTACATTCAGATATAGATACACTGGAAAGAACTGAAATAATTAGAGACTTAAGACTGGGTAAGTTCGATGTATTAGTAGGTATAAACTTACTTAGAGAAGGTTTGGATATACCAGAAGTTTCTCTAGTTGCCATATTAGATGCAGACAAAGAAGGCTTCTTAAGATCTGAAACTTCACTAATACAAACAGTAGGACGTGCAGCTAGAAACTCAGAAGGTAGAGTTATAATGTATGCTGATAAAATTACACGTTCTATGGCAGCAACTATTGAAGAAACTAAGAGAAGAAGAGAAATACAGTCTCAATATAACGAAGAAAATGGAATAATTCCTAAAACTATTGTTAAAGAAGTTAGGGATAGTATAGAAACACTTAAACCAGCTGATGAAGAAGTTGTATTTGGAATTGCTGAAAGTGAAGATGAATATGAAGTTCAAAATAATATAGAAGCTTTACAAAAAGAAATGATGGAGGCTGCACAAAACTTACAATTTGAAAGAGCAGCTCAGTTAAGAGATAAGATAAAAGAGTTGGAAGAAAGGATAAAGAATTAATGGAAGATAAAATCATTATAAAAGGTGCTAAAGAGCATAACCTTAAAAATGTTAGTATAGAACTTCCTAGAAATAAGTTTATAGTTTTCACAGGACTATCGGGTTCTGGAAAATCTTCTTTAGCTTTTGATACTATTTATGCAGAAGGTCAAAGAAGATATGTGGAAAGTTTATCGGCTTATGCTAGACAGTTTTTAGGACAAATGGAAAAACCAAATGTGGAATATATAGAAGGGCTATCACCAGCTATATCTATAGATCAAAAGACAACATCAAAAAACCCTCGTTCTACAGTTGGTACTGTAACAGAGATTTACGATTACTTAAGACTTTTGTTTGCAAGAGTTGGGGATGTTCATTGTCCAATATGTGGCAAACCAATAGCTCAAATGACTATACAAGAAATAGTAGATAAAATATTAGAGTTTCCGGAAAGAACTAAACTTCAAATTTTATCTCCTGTAGTAAGAGGTCAAAAAGGAACTCATAAAAAACTTATAGAAAGTATTGCTAAAGACGGTTTTGTAAGAATAAGAGTTAATGGAGAAAATCAGGAAGTAACTGATGATATTAATTTAGAGAAAAATAAGAAACATAATATAGAAGTTGTAGTAGATAGAATAGTTGTAAAAGATGGAATAGAAGGAAGACTTGCAGATTCCTTAGAAACAGCTATTAAATTATCTGATGGACTTGTTATAGCTCAGATAGTAGATGGAGAAGAAATTTTATTCTCTACTAAATTTGCATGTCCAGAACATGGAATAGGAATTGAAGAATTATCGCCAAGAATGTTCTCATTCAACGCTCCTTTTGGTGCTTGTGATGTATGTAAAGGTTTAGGAGAAAGTAGAGAAGTTGATCCAGATCTTATTATACCAAACAAGGATTTAAGTATTAAACAAGGAGCCATAGCAGCTTGGGGAAGTGTAAGTACAAGTGATGATACATATTATAGTAAAATGGTGCAAAGTTTAGCAGAACATTTTAATGTATCTCTAGATACACCATTTAAAGATTTACCAGAAGATTTTGTTCAAGAATTACTATATGGTGAAAATAATGTAATGGTTCAATTTATATTTGATTCGAAATTTGGAGGAAGAAGAGAATATAAAGCTCCTTTTGAAGGTGTAATAGTAAATCTTGAAAGAAGATATAGAGAAACTAATTCAGAGTATTCAAGAGATAAAATAGAGGAATACATGGCAGAAACACCTTGCCCAAAATGTAAAGGTAATAGACTTAAAAAAGAAGTATTATCTGTTTTAATAGGCGGAAAAAACATAATGGAGGTTACGGATTTATCTGTAAAAGAATTATTAAATTTCGTTCAAAACTTAGAATTAAGTGAAAAAAATAAATTTATAGCTCATGAAATTCTAAAGGAAATAAATGAAAGAGCATCTTTCTTAAAGGACGTTGGACTTGAATATTTAACTTTATCAAGAAAAGCTGGAACTTTATCAGGAGGAGAGGCTCAAAGAATTAGGCTTGCTACTCAAATAGGTTCTGCTTTAGTTGGAGTTTTATACGTACTAGATGAGCCAAGTATAGGACTTCATCAAAGAGACAATGAAAAATTAATAGGAACTTTGAGACATCTAACTGACCTTGGAAATACATTAATTGTAGTTGAACATGATGAAGACACTATGAGGGAAGCTGACTATGTGGTAGATATAGGACCAGGTGCAGGTATTCATGGTGGAGAAATAGTGGCTCAAGGTACTTTAGATGAAATATTAGAAAATCCTAATTCAATGACTGGATTATATTTAAGTGGTAAAAAAGTAATAGAAATACCTGATAGTACAAGAGAAGGTAATGGGAACTTTATAGAAATTAAAGGTGCCATAGAAAATAACTTAAAAAACATTAATGCTAAGATACCTCTTGGAAAATTTGTATGTATAACTGGTGTATCAGGATCAGGGAAAAGTTCATTAATTAACTCTATTTTGTACAAAGGTGTGGCAAGTAAAGTTAATAGATTAAGACAAAGGCCAGGAAAACATAAAGAAATTAAAGGTATTGAAAATATAGATAAGGTAATAAACATAGACCAAAGTCCAATAGGAAGAACTCCTAGATCAAACCCTGCGACTTATACAGGCGTATTTGATCAAATAAGAGACTTATTTGCTACAACTAATGAAGCTAAAGCCAGAGGATACAAAAAAGGAAGATTTAGTTTCAATGTTAAAGGTGGTAGATGTGAAGCCTGCAAGGGTGATGGTATAATTAAAATAGAGATGCATTTCTTACCAGATGTTTATGTACCATGTGAAATATGCAAAGGTGAGAGATACAATAGAGAAACTTTACAAGTTAAATATAAAGACAAGAGTATAGCAGATATTTTAGATATGAATGTAGAAGAAGCAGTGGAGTTCTTTGAAAATATACCATCAATAAAAAGAAAGCTAGAAACATTAATGGATGTTGGGCTTTCTTATATTAAACTTGGTCAACCTTCAACTCAGCTATCAGGAGGGGAGGCTCAAAGAATTAAATTAGCAACAGAATTGAGTAAAAGAGCAACAGGAAAGACCTTATATATTCTTGATGAGCCTACAACAGGACTTCATATGGCAGACGTGGATAAGTTAATTCATGTTTTACAAAAGTTAGCTGATACAGGAAATACTATAGTTGTTATAGAACATAATTTAGATGTTATAAAAACTAGTGACTATATTATAGACTTAGGTCCAGAAGGAGGAGATAAAGGTGGAAAAATAATAGCCACTGGAACTCCTAAAGAAGTATCTCAAGTTAAAGGCTCATACACAGGACACTTCCTGAAAAAATATTTTGAATAAGTATTAAATTTGAATATTTTAAAAGACTAAAGAAAAACTTCTAATTTTTATCTATATAAAGATTAGAAGTTTTATTATAGGATTAATTACAGAAGCGAATTTTTGGAGGAAAAAGTGTTTGATATACAAGAACAATTAAAAAAATTACCAGCTGAGCCTGGAGTATATTTAATGAAGGATGAAAATGACAAAATAATCTATGTGGGAAAAGCTATCTCATTAAAAAATAGAGTAAGACAATATTTTCAATCATCGAAAAATCATTCTTCTAAAGTGAAATCAATGGTTAAAAATATAAAATCATTTGAATATATAATCACCGATTCAGAGTTAGAAGCTTTAATTTTAGAATGTAATTTAATTAAAAAATACAGACCAAAGTATAATGTATTACTAAGAGATGATAAAACTTATCCTTATATAAAAGTAACAGTAAATGAAGATTTTCCAAGGGTACTAAAAGTTAGAAGAGTCCTTAGAGATAAGGCAAAATATTTTGGACCCTATACAAATGTGGAAGCTGTCAATGATACTTTAGATGTTATAAGAAATATTTATCCCATAAGAACTTGTAATGTAGATATTGAAAGAGCTATTAAAAATAATATGAGACCATGTTTAAATCTTCATATAAAAAGATGTGTTGGACCTTGTACTGGAAATGTTTCAAAAGAAGAATATAATAAAATGATAGAAGAAATACTATTATTCTTATCTGGAAAAGAAGAAACTTTGATAGAAATTTTAAAAGAAAAAATGAATAAATGCTCCATGGAATTTAATTTTGAGGAGGCTGCTATTTATAGAGATAAAATAATAAATCTTCAAGAAATGATGCAAAAACAAAAAATTGATGTATCTACAGAGGATATTAATCAAGATATAATTGCTATGGCATATAACGATGAGGAAGCTTGTGTACAAGCATTCTTTATTAGACATGGAAAGATTGTTGGTAGAGAGCATTTTATTTTGGAAGGAACAAAAGATTCTAGTAAAGAATCCATACTTGGTTCTTTTGTGAAACAATTCTATATGAAAGCAGAATATATTCCAAAAGAAATAATTATAGAAACTGAAATAGAAGATCAGATTGTTTTGGAAGAGTGGCTATCTAATATTAAAGGGCAAAAAGTATCCATAAGAGTTCCACAAAAAGGAGATAAAAAAAGCTTGATTTCTATGGTTAAGAAAAATGCCATGGAATATTTAGAAAAATTCTCTAATTTAAATAAAAGAAAATATGAAAGAAGTGAAGGAGCTTTAATAGAGCTGGCAGAAGTGTTAGATTTAGAAGAACCACCAAGAAGAATAGAATCTTATGATATATCTAATATACAAGGTGTAGACTCCATAGGTGTTATGGTTGTTTTCACAAATGGTATTAAAGATAAAAAAGAATATAGAAGATATAAAATAAAAACTGTAGAAGGTCCTAATGACTATGATTCTATGGCAGAAATTTTAGATAGAAGATTGCAAAAAGGAGATTTTGCTGATTTAATATTATTAGATGGTGGAAAAGGCCAGGTTAGTGCTGTGCAAAAAGTTTTTGATAAATATGGAATAGATATCCCTTTATGGGGAATGTATAAAGATGACAAACATAGAACAAAAGGATTAATATGTGCTTCTAAGGAAATCGAACTTGATAAAACATCAAATTTGTATAGATTTGTTGCTAGTATCCAAGAGGAAGTTCATAACTATGCCATAAGTTATCATAGAAGCTTGAGAAATAAATCATTAACAAAATCTTCTTTAGATGATATTCCTGGTGTGGGAGAGAAAAGGAAAAAAGCCTTACTTTCTCATTTTAAAAATATGGAAGATATAAAAAATGCATCAGTAAAAGAATTATCTGAGATAGACGGGTTAAATAAAAGTGTAGCAGAAAATATTTATGACTATTTTAGAAAGGGAGAGTAAATAATTGATAGAAACAGTAAAAGATAGAGTATCTATATCTCAATTAATTGAGGATTTAAATTTAGAAGTAGTATATATGCCAAAAGATAAGGAATACTACGTGGAATTGGAAGATGTAAATAGAACAGGTCTGCCACTAGCTGGATATTTTGAGTATTTTCCATATGAAAGAATTCAAATAATAGGAAGAACAGAGTATACTTATTTTCAAAATATAAAAAAAGAGAAAAGAGAAGAAATACTAGATAAGTTTTTTTCTTATGAAATTCCTGTATTAATAGTTACAAGAGGTTTGGATATAGATGAAGACATAATAGTAAATGCTAAAAAATACAACAGAGTAGTTTTAAGTAGCAAAAGTAATACTACAAGGTTTATAAATAGATTATCTAATTATTTAGATAATAAACTGGCTCCTCATGTTACTATGCATGGAGTTTTAGTAGATGTGTATGGTATAGGTGTACTGATAAAAGGTGAGAGTAGTATAGGTAAATCAGAAACTGCTTTAGAATTGATACAAAAAGGTCATAGACTTGTAGCTGATGATGCTGTTGAAATTAGAAAGGTTGATGACAGTAGATTAGTAGGACAAGCACCTGAAATATTAAAACACTATATGGAAATCAGAGGAATAGGGATAATAGATGTTAAAAGTTTATATGGTGTGGGAGCTATAAAAAATCAAAAAGCTATTGATCTAGTGATTGAACTAGAAAATTGGAATCAACAAAAGTATTATGATAGATTAGGTTTAGATAGAGAATATGAAGAAATATTAGGAAGACAAGTTGAAAAACTAGTAATACCTGTTAAGCCAGGAAGAAATACTTCTATGATAATTGAAGTTGCAGCTATGAACTTTAGACAAAGGGGAATGGGTATAGATGCAGCTCAAGAATTTACACAAAAATTATCTCAGGTAATTGATAAATAAATTAAAGAGGGAGTTATGAAATTTTTTGAATTTCATAACTCCCTAAATTTTTATATTAAACTAACAAATAAAAATTTATTATTAAACTTCAGCATCGGCAAATATATTACTTTTGTCATAATATTTAGTATGAAGTAAATTATGAGCAACATGTCCGCCTCTTTCACCTAAGAATTCATCATATAATTTGATGATATCTGGGTTATGATGAGAAAGACGATCTAGTTTATTAGCATCTATTTCATATAAAGCTTTAGCTCTTGCTTTAACTTTATCATAATCTCCACCATTATAAGGTTGTCCACCACCGGCTACACATCCACCAGGACAAGCCATGATTTCTATTACATGATATTTGCAATTTCCAGCTCTCAATTCATCCATTAATTTTCTAGCGTTTCCTAAACTACTTGCAGCAGCAACATTTACTGTATGACCAGCTATTTCTAAAGAAGCTTCTTTTATACCGTCCATACCTCTAACTACTGTAAAGTCTAAAGATGGAGCTTCTTCTTTAGTTATATCATGATAAGCAGTTCTAAGTGCAGCTTCAAGGACACCACCAGTTGCACCAAATATATCGGCAGCGCCAGTAGAATATCCAAGTGGGCTATCAAATTCAGCTTCTTCTAAGTTAGCTAAATCTATACCAGCTTCTTTTATCATTCTTGCTAATTCTCTGGTAGTTAATGATAAATCAGTATCTAGGTATCCATCTTGACCTAATTCTTCTCTTGAAACTTCGTATTTCTTAGCAACACAAGGCATTATAGACATAACTATAACTTCATCAGGTTTTTTTCCTAAAACTTTTTCAGCAAAATAATGTCTAGCTATTGGAGAGAACATACTTTGTGGAGATTTACAAGTAGATAAATGAGGTAATAAATCTGGGAATTCATGTTCCATAAAGTTAACCCAAGCAGGACAACAGCTAGTTAATATAGGAAGTTTTTCACCTTTAACAAATCTATTTACAAACTCATTAGCTTCTTCCATTATAGTTAAGTCAGCTGCAAAGTTAGTATCGAATACATAGTTAAATCCTAAAGTTTTTAATGCAGCGACCATCTTACCTGTGGATATAGATCCAGGATCTAATCCAAATGCTTCACCAAGACCAACTCTTACAGCTGGAGCAGTTTGAACTATAACTGGTTTTTCTTTTTGAGATAAAACTTTCCAAGCTTCACCAGTATTATCTTTTTCAACTAAGGCTCCTGTAGGACATACACTTATACATTGCCCACAGAATGTACAGTTAGTATCAGCTAAATCTATACCGAAGAAAGTTGAAACCTCAGTATTAAATCCACGATTTATACCAGAAAGAACTTTAACTGTTTGAACTTCACTACACATAGTTTCACATCTTCTACATAATATACATTTTGAGTTATCTTTTACTATAGATTTTGTAGAAGTATCAAAAGTACCAGTAGATTGTTCTCCATCGCTAAATCTTACTTTTCTGATTCCTAAATCAGCAGCTATTTCTTGTAATTCGCAATCTTTATTTCTAATACAAGATAAACAATCTTTTGGATGGTCAGATAACATTAACTCCACAACATTTTTTCTATATTTTAAAGCTTCTGACGTATTTGTATTTACAACCATACCTTCCTTAACTAAAGTACCACAAGCAGGAACTAATTTTCTTCCTGCGCTAACCATACATACACGACAAGATGCACAATGATTATCAAATTTTATATCATCCATATGTAAATGACATAGACTAGGTATTTTAACATTTACTTGTTTAGCAGCTTCTAATATCATTGTATCAGAAGGAACTGAAACAGCTTTACCATTTATAGTTAAATTAACTAAACTCATTAATAAACCCCTCCTTAATAAATCTATACAAGAACAATTGCACCTTTTTTACATTTATCTATACAAGTACCACATTCTAGACAAGCATCTACATCTATGTGATGTTTTTCTTTCTTTTCACCAGTTATTGCATCAGCAGGACAATTTTTCTTACATAATCCACAACCAATACAATTGTCATTTACTTCATAATGAAGGAAAGCACTACATTTACCTGCAGGACACTTATGATCCTTAACATGTGCTAAATATTCATCATAGAAACACTCTAGAGTACTTAATACAGGATTAGGAGCACATTTTCCAAGACCACATAAAGCTGTATTTTTAACTGTTAACGCTAAATCTTTTAAGTCTACTAAGTCTTGTTCGCATCCTTTATTATCACAAATTTTAGCTAATAATTCATATAATCTTTTAGTACCTATACGACAAGGAGTACATTTACCACAAGATTCATCAACAGAGAAGTCTAAGAAGAATTTTGCTATATCAACCATACAGTCTGTATCATCAAGAACAAGCATACCACCAGAACCCATCATAGAACCTATATCAGATAATGATTTATAATCTATAGGAGTATCTAAATCTTTCTGAGAGATACATCCACCTGATGGACCACCAGTTTGAACAGCTTTAAATTCTCTACCATTAGGTATACCACCACCTATTTCGTAAACTATTTCACGAAGAGTAGTACCCATAGGAACCTCAACTAGACCAACATTGTTTATTTTTCCACCTAATGCGAAAACTTTAGTACCTTTAGAATCTTCTGTACCAAATGAAGCAAACCAGTCAGAACCTCTGTGTATAATAGCTGGAATATTTGCAAAAGTTTCAACGTTATTTAAGCAAGTAGGAGCATTCCATAAACCATGCTTAGAAGAAGAGAAAGTCTTCATTCTAGGCTCACCACGTTTACCTTCTATAGAATGTATAAGTGCAGTACCTTCGCCACAAACAAATGCACCAGCTCCATATTTTAATTCTATTGTGAAATTAAATCCAGTACCTAATATATTTTCACCTAAAACACCAATTTTTTCAGCTTGAGAAATTGCTATTTTTAATCTATCTATTGCAAGAGGATATTCAGCTCTTATATAGATATATCCTTTATTAGCACCTATAGCATAACCAGCAATTGCCATAGCTTCAAGAACACTATTAGGGTCACCTTCAAGTAATGATCTATCCATGAAAGCACCTGGATCACCTTCATCAGCATTACATACAACAAATTTTTCACCATTTATAGCTGGATTTTTAGCACATGATTCCCATTTAACACCAGTAGGGAATCCAGCTCCACCTCTACCTCTAAGACCAGAAGTTTTAACCTCTTCTATTACTTGATCAGGAGTCATTTCTGTTAAGCATTTGCCTAGTGCTAAATATCCATCATTAGCCAAATATTCAGTAATATCTTCTGGATTTATATGTCCACAGTTTCTTAAAGCAATACGAAATTGTTTTTTATAGAAAGACATTTCTTCGTGTTTTGATACTTTTTTATGGTTTAAAGCAGGCTCTTCGAATAATAATCTTTCAACTATTTCATTATTGCAAATATGTTTTGATATAATTTCAGAGGCATCTTCTGGTTGAACATGAACATAGAAAACGTTATCAGGATAAACTTTTACAATTGGACCCATTGCACAGAATCCAAAACATCCTGTTAAATGAACTTTTATAGAATCATTAAGACCAGCTTTATCTATTTCAGATTTTAAATTTTCTATTATTTCTAAACTTTTTGAAGAAGTACATCCAGTACCGCCACAAACTAAAATATCTCTTTTATCAGGTATTTCTTGTGTATGATTTTCTCTTAAATAAAGAATTGGTTTAAAATCTTGTATAGCAGATTTTAGTTCTGAAATTGAATTTAACTTTTTCATGAATTTCTTTCCCCCTAACAGCTTAATTCTAGTTCTCTGTACTCATCTAATATATTAGTTACTTTTTCAGGAGTACATAATCCATAAACTTTACCATCAACAACTACTACTGGAGCAAGTCCACATGCACCAACGCATCTTAATCCATCTAATGTAAATTTAAAATCGCTAGTAGTTTCACCCGCTTTAATATTTAATTGCTTTTCAAACTCAGTTAAGATTTTATCTGCACCTTTAACAAAGCATACAGTACCCAGGCAAACGCTAATCTTATGTTCACCAACTGGGTTAGTAGAGAAGTAAGAGTAGAAACTTACAACACCATATACTTTTGAGTAAGAAACCCCAAGTTTATCAGCTATATAGAGTTGAACCTCTTTTGGTAAGTAACTAAATATTCCCTGAGCTTCTTTAAGAACATATATTAATGAACTTTCATCAGCAACAGGAAGATTTTGAATTAGATTGTCTAATTCATCAAATAACTTTTTGTTTTGTGAAATAAAATTACACATAGTAGATCCCCCTTAGTTTATTTGAAATATTGATATGTTATAAATCTAGAAATGAATTTTTTCAAATCTAGCTATATTTAAGAATAAAACATAAACAAGATGAATAATATATTTAATAGATAAGATGTTTAATGTATTCAATAGGTTATATAAAGTATTTATTGAAATTTAAAATGATTAGATAATTAAAATTATATGACAATAAGTAGTAAAAATTATGTCTCTATTTCATTATAATATGAAATTCATTAAAAAACTAACTAAAATGAAAAAAATTGCAAAAATTTATAAATTTCTGAATGAAACGAGCTTTTTATTCAGAAATTTCAATTAATATATTTATAATTATACTATAATTACTTAAAAAAATTATACTTAAAAAATAAATATAATATAAAATAAAATAAAAAACCACTTAGGTTTTAAAACGATTAGAGGTGAAATTAAAATTATTACAAGCGAAGAATGAATTACTAAAAAAGTTAGACATGATAGAAATGCAGGCGTTGAAGGATAAATCAATATGGCTATGACAATCAATGCATAGAAGAGGAAACTGTTGGGATAATAATCCACAGAAGTCATTTTTGGGATATTTTAAGAACGAGGTAGATTTTAAAAATTGTAATAGTTTAGATGATATTAAAAATGAGATAAATGAATACATTGATTACTACAATAATT
Organism: Terrisporobacter vanillatitrophus; assembly: GCF_051148895.1. Lineage (GTDB taxonomy): Bacteria > Bacillota > Clostridia > Peptostreptococcales > Peptostreptococcaceae > Terrisporobacter > Terrisporobacter vanillatitrophus. Next base: position 3,786,718 of record NZ_CP154625.1, on the reverse strand, counting down.
ATAGATATTAATGGAATTTAAATAAGATGACCCCAATTCAATATAGGGATCATCTTATGGTGCCCAAAATAGGCTTTTTAAAATTGTCCTTGACTAAAGGTGCATTTTTTAGATAAAATTGTTTTTCATTTTATGTTATTAGTGAGTACAAAAGTTGATACAAATATTAATTGTTAAAATAATTATTAAAAAGTAGGAGTTAGAGAAAAGCAATCATAAAAAGTTACAACACCATAAATTTCTACAGGAGCAATATTTAATTTTTTTGAGATATAAAGTTGAACTTCTTTTGGTAAATGTCCAAAGATATTTTGGGCCTCTTGAAGGATATAAATTAATGAACTTTGATCAGCTATAGGAAGATTATTGATTATATTATCTAGCTCGTTAAATAAATTTTTATTTTTAGTAATAAAATTATGCATACAAATACCTCCTTATTATTTTTAAAATATATATTTTTTATAGGTTATAAATTATTGTCTATTTTATCAAAAACATCGCTTTTATCGTAGTATTGTGTGTGAAGTAAGGAATGAGCAATGTGTCCGCCTCTTTCACCTAAGAAATCATTATACAATTTGATTATGTCTGGGTTATGATGAGAAAGACGATTTGGTTTGGTAGAATCTATTTCATATAAAGCATTAGTTCTTGCTTTGACTTTATCATAATTTCCACCGTGATAAGGTTGACCGGCACCAGCTACGCATCCACCAGGGCAAGCCATAATTTCAATTATATGATATTTGCAATTTCCAGCTCTCAATTCATCCATTAATTTCCTAGCGTTACCTAAACTACTTGCAGCAGCTATATTTATTGTATTGCCAGCTATTTCTAGAGAAGCTTCTTTTATGCCATCCATACCTCTAACAACTGTAAAGTCTAAAGATGGTGCTTCTTCCATAGTGATATCGTGATAAGCAGTTCTAAGTGCGGCTTCTAGTACGCCACCAGTGGCACCGAATATATCAGCAGCACCTGTGGAATATCCAAGAGGACTATCAAATTCTGCCTCTTCTAAATTAGCTAAATTTATGCCTGCTTCTTTTATCATACGTGCTAATTCTCGAGTAGTTAATGATATATCAGTATCTAAGTATCCGTTTTCTCCTAATTCTTCTCTTGATACTTCGTATTTCTTAGCAACACAAGGCATTATAGATACAATTACAACTTCATCAGGTTTTTTATTTAAAATTTTTTCAGCAAAATAATGTCTAGCTATTGGTGAAAACATACTTTGAGGTGATTTGCAAGTAGATAAGTGAGGTAGAAGGTCAGGATAGTCATGTTCCATAAAGTTAACCCAAGCAGGACAGCAACTAGTTAATATAGGAAGATTTTCACCTTTAATAAATCTGTTTACAAATTCATTAGCTTCCTCCATTATTGTTAAGTCAGCTGCAAAGTTAGTATCGAATACATAATCAAATCCTAAGGCCTTTAAAGCAGCAACCATTTTGCCAGTAGATATGGAACCTGGCTCTAATCCAAATTCTTCACCTAAAGCAACTCTTACGGCTGGAGCAGTTTGAACCATAATAGGTTTTTCTTTTTGAGATAAAGCATTCCAAACTTCACTAGTATTATCTTTCTCAGATAAAGCGCCTGTTGGACATACGCTTATACACTGACCACAGAATGTACAGTTAGTATTTATTAAATCTACACCAAAGAAAGTAGAAACTTCAGTATTGAATCCACGATTTATTCCTGAGAGAACACCAACAGTTTGGATATCGTTACACATAGTTTCACATCTTCTACATAGGATACATTTAGAATGATCTTTAATGATAGATTTAGTAGAAGCATCTAGTGGAGAATAAGATTGTTCACCATCATTAAATCGGATTTTTCTAATTCCTAATTCAGCAGCTATATCTTGTAATTCACATTTTCCATTCTTAATACAAGATAAACAGTCTTTTGGATGATCAGATAACATTAATTCAACAATATCTTTTCTATATTTTAATGCTTCTGGAGAATTAGTGTTTACAACCATGCCTTCTTTAACTAAGGTACCACAGGCAGGAACTAATTTTCTTCCTACACTAACCATACATACACGACAAGATGCACAATTATTATTAAAATTAATATCATCGATATGTAAATGACACAAACTAGGTATTTTAATATTTACTTGTTTTGCGGCTTCTAATATTTTTGTATCAGAAGGAACTGAGACAGCTTTGCCATTTATAGTTAAATTAACTAAACTCATTAATAAACCCCCTTTAGTGCAAAATTATTTCTTAATAATTGCACCTTTCTTACAATTTTCGATACAAGTACCACATTTTATACATTTACTAGTATCTATTTCGTGTTTTTCTTTCTTTTCACCACTTATTGCATCAACAGGACAATTCTTTTTGCATAATCCGCAACCTATGCAATCATCTGTTATTATAAAATCAAGCAGAGAAGTACATTTACCTGCAGGACATTTATGATCTTTAACATGAGCTAAATATTCATCATAGAAATAATCTAAGGTACTTAGTATTGGATTAGGAGCACATTTTCCAAGACCACATAAAGCTGTATTTTTTACTGTTATAGCTAAATCTTTCAACTCAACTAAATCTTGCTCACATCCTTTGCCTTCACATATTTTAGTTAAAATTTCATATAATCTTTTAGTACCAACACGACAAGCTGTACATTTACCACAAGATTCATCAACAGAGAAGTCTAAGAAAAATCTTGCTATATCAACCATACAGTCGGTGTCATCAAGAACAAGCATACCTCCTGAACCCATCATAGATCCAATAGATGCTAAAGATTTGTAATCAATAGGAGTATCTAGATTTTTAGAGGATATACATCCACCAGATGGACCACCAGTTTGAACAGCTTTAAATCCTTTATTGCCTAGTATGCCGCCACCTATTTCGAAAACTATTTCACGTAGAGTAGTACCCATAGGAACTTCAACTAAGCCAACATTATTTACTTTTCCACCTAATGCAAAAACCTTAGTACCCTTGGAATCTTCAGTACCATAAGAAGCAAACCAATCAGCGCCATTGGTAATGATAGCAGGTATATTACCGAAAGTTTCAACATTATTTAAACAAGTAGGAGCATTCCATAAACCATGTTTAGAAGAAGAAAAAGTTTTCATTCTAGGTTCTCCACGTTTCCCTTCGATAGAGTGCATTAATGCAGTACCTTCACCACAAACGAAAGCTCCAGCACCATATTTTAATTCAAGCTTAAAGTTGAATCCGCTACCCATTATATTTTCACCTAATAGTCCAGCTTCTTCAGCTACAGCTATGGCTATTTTTAATCTTTCTATAACACGAGGGTATTCAGCTCTTATATAGATATATCCAATATCAGAACCTACAGCATATCCTGCTATTGCCATAGCTTCTAGAACATTATGAGGATCCCCTTCAAGTAAAGATCTATCCATAAAAGCACCTGGATCACCTTCATCAGCATTACATACTATAAATTTCTTACCATTTACAGGAGGATTTTTAGCTGATGCTTCCCATTTAACACCAGTAGGGAATCCAGCGCCACCTCTACCTCTAAGGCCAGAAGCTTTAATTTCTTCTACAACTTGTCCAGGTGTCATTTCAAATAATGCCTTACCAAGACCTAGGTAACCTCCATTACCGATATACTCTTCAAGACGCTCAGGATGTATAACACCAAGATTTCTTAAAGCAATTTTTAGTTGTTTTTTATAGAAAGACATATCATTTTCATTGTTGACTCTTATATTGTCTAAAGATGGTTCTTCATATAATAATCTTTCAACAATAATATTATTTTTGATATGGCTTTCAACTATTTCCTTAGCGTCTTCTGGAACAACATAAGCATAAAAAATGTTATCAGGGTAGATTTTAATTATAGGACCTATAGCACAAAATCCAAAACATCCTGTTAGTTGGACTTTAACAGAATCCTCAAGATTGGCTTTTTTTATCTCATCTTGTAGAGCTTCTAAAACTTTGATACTACCAGAGGAAGCACATCCAGTGTCACCACATACTAAAATCTCCCTTTTTTCTGGAATACCATTAATTCCATATTCTTTTCTCAAATCAAGAAGTGTTTTATATTCTTCAAAAGCAGCTTTTAATTCCTCATATGAATTAATTATTTTCATATATTATTCCCCCTAACAGTTTACTTCTAATTCTTTATATTCATTTATTATGTTAGCTACATCATTAGGACTAACACGGCTATATACTTTACCATCAACTACAACAACAGGTGCAAGTCCACAGGCACCCACACATCGCAAGCATTCAATTGAAAACTTAAGATCTTTTGTAGTTTCTCCGGCTTTTATACCTAATTGTTTTTCTAATTCGGTAAGAACATCTTTAGAACCCTTAACAAAACATGCGGTACCTAAACAAACACTTATTTTATGTTCACCAACAGGATTAGTAGAGAAGTAAGAATAGAAGCTTACAACACCGTATACTTTTGCAGGTGCAATTTTTAATTTTTTTGCAATGTGTAGTTGAACTTCTTTTGGGAGATATCCGAATATACTTTGAGCTTCTTTGAGAGTATAGATTAATGCACTTTCATCAACTGCAAGAAGAGCATCAATTACTTTGTTTAGCTCGTCAAATAGTTTTTGATTTTGTGAAATAAAATCACACATATAAATTCCCTCCTTATTAATACATAAGTTATTTTAAAATATATAATTTGAGTAAAATTAAAATATAGACTAAATTTAGATAACTTATCTGGATAATATAATATATGTTGCAAAGTGTTATGAAATACCCATAAAATATGGAAATAATAAAAGGATATCTATAATAATAAAATTTAATAATACGTGGATTAATATAAGAAAATATTTTGACTAATCAGATGTGTTTAAAATGTTTTTATATTGCCTTAAACATCGTAATAAAAATATAATGTAGAGTAGAATATTGTTTAAAAATATAAAAAAAGATAGATGTAATAAAAATCACATCTATCTTTGAGGAATTTTAAATTAAACTATTAAAATTATGCTTGGTTTACAGAACCGAATAGTTCCATTTTTTCTTTAACGCATGCTTTTATAGCATCAACGCCTGGAGCTAATAATTTACGAGGATCAAATCCTTTACCTTGTAAATCTTTTCCTTCTTCTATATATTTACGAGTAGCTTCAGCAAATACTAATTGGCATTCAGTATTAACATTTATTTTAGCAACACCTAAAGATATAGCTTCTTTTATCATATCTTGTGGTATACCAGTTCCACCGTGTAATACTAATGGCATATCTCCTGTAGAATCATTTATTTTTGCTAATGCTTCAAAATTTAATCCAGACCAGTTAGAAGGATATTGTCCATGTATATTACCTATACCTGCAGCTAAGAAATCTATTCCTAATTCAGATATAGCTTTACATTCTTGAGGATCAGCTATTTCACCAGCACCTACAACTCCGTCTTCTTCTCCACCTATAGAACCAACTTCAGCTTCTATAGATATACCTTTTGAGTGAGCTAATTCAACTAACTCTTTAGTTTTAGCAACGTTCTCATTGAAAGGATAGTGAGATCCATCGAACATTACTGAAGAAAATCCGGCTTCTATAGTTTTTAAAACACCTTCATAAGAACCGTGGTCTAAGTGTAGAGCAACCGGAACTGTTATGTTTAATCCTTTTATTAAACCGTTTACCATTCCAACTATTGTATCGTATCCACCCATGTATTTTCCAGCACCTTCAGATACTCCTAAAATAACTGGTGAATTATTTTCTTGTGCAGTTAATAATATTGCTTTTGTCCATTCTAGGTTATTTATATTGAATTGACCTACTGCGTATTTTCCTTCTCTAGCTTTAACTAGCATTTCTCTTGCAGAAACTAACATATTTAAACCTCCAAATTTTAATTAAGTTTAAAATTTATAAAACCTACCCATCAGATATATTATATAACTAAAATAAAAAAGAGTATAGACTAAATTATAATAAGCAAAAATTTAAATTATAATATATAATAGTGATTATGTTATTTTAATATAAAAATAAATTATTTAGATAAAAATACTTCTTAAGGAGGTAAACAAAGTGGCAAAAAAATTAAGAATAGATAAAATTCTTTCTAACTTAGGATATGGAAGTAGAGCAGAAATAAAAGTTTATTGTAAAAAAGGATTAGTTAAAGTAAATGATAAAGTAATATCAAATCCTGGTACACAAGTTGATACTGATGCTGATAAAATAGAATTTAATAATGAAGTAGTAAGATACAGAGAATTTGTTTATATAATGATGAACAAACCAGATGGATATTTATCAGCAACTTTTGATAAGAGAGATCCAATAGTTTTAGATTTAATAGATTCATCTTATTTGACATTTGAACCTTTTCCTGTGGGAAGATTGGACAAGGATACTGAGGGTCTTTTAGTTTTAACTAATGATGGTCAACTTGCTCATAGAGTATTATCACCTAAAAAGCATGTACCAAAGACTTATTATGCAAAAATTGATGGTATAGTAACAGAGGAAGATGTAAAGGCTTTTGAAAAAGGTGTAACCTTAGATGATGGATATGAAACTATGTCTTCTCAGCTTAAAATTCTAGAAAGTGGAGAAACATCTGAAATAGAACTTACTATACATGAAGGTAAATTCCACCAGGTAAAAAGAATGTTTGAGAGTGTTGGCAAAAAAGTAGTATACTTGAAAAGGCTGTCTATGGGTAAATTAAAACTAGATGAAACATTAGATCTAGGTGAATATAGAGAATTAACTGATGAAGAAGTTAAATTAATAGAAGAAAGATAAAAGAGCGGAGGAAGTTATAGTGAAAAGAAAAGACATAATTGAATTTGAAGTAGGGTCTATGGAGTTTGGAGGAGAGTCTTCAACTTTAATAGGGAAAAGAAAAGTAAAAATGAAGGGCGGAATTACTGGTCAAAAAGTAAAAGCTGTTGTTAAAAAAGCAAGAAGTGAAAAAGCTGAAGTAAAATTACTTGAAGTAGTAGAAAACTCACCAATAGAAACTGCACCAATATGCAAACATTTTGGTGCATGTGGAGGATGTTCCATATTATCAGTACCTTATGAAAAGCAATTAGAAATAAAAGGTGAACAAGTTTTAAAATTATTTAAAGAACAAGGAATAGACGGATTTGAATTCTTAGGAATAGAAGGAAGTCCAGTTGAAAGATTATATAGAAATAAGATGGAATATACTTTTGGAGATGAAGTAAAAGGCGGACCTCTTACTTTAGGAATGCACAAAAAAGGAAGACATTTAGATATTATAACTGTTGATGATTGTAGATTAGTGGATGAAGATTTTATAAAAGTATTAACTTCTACAGTTGAATATTTTGGAGAAAAAAATCTTCCTTATTATAGAATAAATTCTCATCAAGGTTATTTAAGAAACTTAGTAGTAAGAAAAGGTGTTAACACTAATGAATTAATGGTTAATATAGTAACTACAACTCAAGAAGATTTTGATATGACTGAGTATAAAGACATGATATTAAACCTTGAAACAAAAGCAGAAGTAGTAAGTATATTACACACTATAAATGATGGCCTTGCTGATGCGGTTAACTGTGATGAATTAAGAGTTTTACATGGAAGAGACTATATAGAAGAAGTAGTTTTAGGACTAAGATTTAAAATATCTCCATTCTCATTCTTCCAAACAAATACTAAAGGTGCTGAAAAATTATACAGTATAGCTAGAGAATTTGTTGGAAATCATGAAGGAGAAGTATTATTTGATTTATACAGTGGAACAGGAACTATAGGGCAAGTTATGGCAAGTGCTGCCAAACAAGTTTATGGTATAGAAATAATAGAAGAAGCTGTTGTTGCTGCCAATGAAAACACTAAATTAAATGGACTTGATAACTGTGAGTTTATAGCTGGAGATGTGGCTAAAGTTGTTAAGAATCTATCTGAAAAACCAGATTTAATAATAGTAGACCCACCAAGACCAGGTGTTCACAAAGATGCCATAAGAGATATAAGTGGATTTGGAGCAAATGAAATAGTTTATATATCATGTAATCCAAAGACTTTAGTTTTAGATATAAAAGGATTTGAAGCTTATGGATATAAGGTAGAAAAAGTAAAATGTATGGATATGTTCCCAAATACACCACACTGTGAAACAGTAGTAAAGTTAAAAAAATAATTGTACCCCCTCCATTAAACTTTAATTATTCTGGTTAAACATTAATTAATCTGTTAAAGTTAGATTAAAGTAAGGGAAAGTGGATGGTAAAAAGTAAGAAGAAAAAAGAAGTAGAATAGAGATAAATACAGGGATTAAGCAGGAAATGGCTTAGTCTCTTTTTTTATTTTAATCAAACTTTAGTGTAATTCTGATGAATGTTTAGTTATTTTTAGAGTTAGAAATTTGCACTTTTTATTAGCCAAACTTTAACTGAATTTTTGGAGAGTTGGCTATTTTACTACGTTTGAAAATGAGATTTTGATAAGATTTTATCAGACTAAATTGTTAGCATAGGCATATTAAAATAGGTTGTTCAAGGTAATAAACATTAAAATAAAAATCCAGTAGTATAGATAATTTGCTTACTAATAGATTTAATTTAAGAAGTTTTTAAAGATGACAGAATGTTGTCATATTATATATGATATTATTTCAATATAAAATAGGAAAGGAGCAAAAGCAATATTAATAAAAAATAATTTCCTAATATTGTGACAGGATTTGTCGTTGAATGAAAAGCAAGATTTTTAACTTTGGTAATGAATTTGATAGGATGGAAGAAAAATTTTTATTTTTTACCAGAGTATTAGAAATTACGGTTACATCTGCTAAATAAATACTTTAGTAGTAACGATAATTTGAATTCATTTTATTTGGAAATAAATTTAAAATTAATAAAAATTTAGATAGAAAGGTCAGGGAAATATGAAAGATAAAAATATGAACTTTAGTGAGATAATTGAACGTTCTATTCAAATACGAGAAAACTATCATAAACTGGAAAAGCAGTATCATGGTAAAGAGTGGACAGTAGAAGAAGATGCTCTTGCTTTTTTGACAGATGCAGCATTAGTTGGCCGATTGACTATGGCTCAACAAAAGCGATGGCCCATATCAGGAGAAGCAGTAACTGAACTAGAGCATAAACTTAGCGAATGCATTTGGTGGCTGATTGTTCTTTCAGAGCGTATGGATATAAATATGAGCAAGTCATTAGATGAATTTTTGACTAAACTTGAGAATTAGGTGAGAAATAGATAAGGATAAAAACAAGATAAATACAGGGGTTAAGCAGGTTATTGCTTAGTCTCTTTTTTTATGTGGCTATTTTACTAAGTGAGAATAGGTCAATAAAAGGAAATAAGTATAGTTGAGTGGTTGGGCTAGATGTTAGGGGTTCACGACAGAGCAGGATAGATGTATTTTGAAAACAAAGGTTGAGAGAGCGGATTTAAAAAATTATATAAGTTTTAAAATTGATTTTAACTATAACATAAGGTGGAAATGAAAGAGGTAAATATAATAAAGGATTGTTTTATAAGCAATTGACAACTAATGTATTATATGATAATATCTCGTAAGATTAAAGTTTTAATTGAGCATATTTAGTTTAGGAGTTGAAAAGGATGACATTCAAAGGAAGTTCAATGACAAAAGGACAAGTTGAATCGAAAATAAGCGAAGTGATAAGTAAGTTTGAAATTGAACAAATGGGTAGAGGTCCTGAGAAAATTCGTACAATTATTCTTCAAGATATGATTGTCATAAGGCTTAAAGGCTTTTTAAGTATGTCTGAGAAAAATTTATCTCGTAACAAAGAGGGTGTTGAATTAATAAAAAAGGTAAGAACTTCATTGTTTGAAAATGCCCGTGAAGAGTTTGAAGAGACAATAAAATCAGTTATTGATGTAAATATTATAAGTACCTATTCTGATGTGAGCACCAAAACAGGTGAAAAAATTATAGCAATAATTTTAGATCAGAATATAGAAGAGTTTTTTATAAAGTAAATTGGAAGACGCATTGAATGGTTGAAAACCAGTCATAAAGTAAGCCAATAACAATTTTCCTATTAGGGAGTTTTGTTATTGGCTTTTTTAATGTAAATAATATGTGTTTTCTAAATGAAAAAATCATAAATAACTAGTTTAATCGTTATATATTTTCTGATGTAGTGGAAAAATAAATTATTTAGTAAAAGAAAGGAATATATGAATGGGAAATAAGTTAGTTCTAGGAAAAGGTATGAAACCTAGTTTAAGATGGATGTATGTATTTTTAGGAATAATAGTAATGATATGCTTTGGAACAGTTTATTCATGGAGTATTTTCAGGATGCCTGTGGAGGAAGCTTTCAATATAGGGTCTACTCAAAGTGGTTTGCCATATATGGCAGCTTTAGCATTCTATGCATTGTTTATGATGTTATCAGGAAGATATTTTGATAAGTTTACTCCCAGGGCTATTATTTTAACAGGATCATTGCTAGTATCATTGGGTTGGATATTATCCTCATTTTCATCAAATATTTATATTTTAACAATAACATATGGGGTTATTGGCGGAGCAGGTGTAGGTATAGCTTATGGAGTTCCTATAGCAATAGTAACAAAGTGGTTTCCAGAAAAAAAAGGATTTGTTATTGGTGTTGTTTTGTTAGGATTTGGAGTATCACCATTAGTCACAGCTCCACTTGCAAGATTTTTAATTGAAACATTTGGAGTTATGAAAAGTTTCCTTATATTAGGAATAGCTTTTGGTGCTATAACTCCTATTATTTCATATCAATTTAAATATCCTTCTGAATTGGAAGCTAGTATGCTCAAAGGGGTGTCGGGTAAAGAGGATGAATCCAATGATAAGGACACCAAGGAAATGATTAAATCCAGTAGTTTTAAAGGATTATACATAAATTTTATTATTGGAACTATGGTAGGACTAATGATAATCGGAATGACAAGTAATGTTGGTATACAATTAATTGGATTATCGCAAAACAAAGTTGCATTGATGATTTCTGTGTTTGCAATTTTCAATGGAGTTGGAAGACCTGTATTTGGATATATAACTGATAAGCTATCATCAAAAAAAGCCATGTTAATATCATATAGTCTTATTATTATAGCAGCATTATTAATGTTAATTGTAGACCGTGGTAGCACTACTTTGTTTGTTATAGCTTTTTCAATATTTTGGTTTAATTTGGGGGGATGGCTTGCAATAGCTCCAACTTCTACAGGAATCCTATATGGAGAAAAGCACTATAGTCAAAACTTTGGTGTTGTTTTTACAGCATATGGTATAGGAGCTATTTTAGGCGTAGTAGGCTCTGGACTAATTTTAGATATCTTTGAAAATTATTACTATATCTTTTATTTTATAATAGGGCTTTGTGTTTTAGGTTGTCTGTTGACGTTTAAAACAATTAAAGACTAAAAAAATTACTGTAAATGTTTATAAAACATTCTAAATATAATTGTATTTTATCCTAATGAAGATAGAACCATAGATTATCTTGCAAATAAAAAAATGTTGTAAGTTTTGATGATTATTTAGCCTTTCATTTTAAGGAGTATATCTTTACGTAAAATTAATACTAATGCGTACAAGCATCATCTTTTTATGTTCCCCCAGACTGATGGTTTGGGGGATTTTTGATTTTAAGAAGGTTATATTATTAGGTTCATCCTACGGTGTACCACATAAAATAACTACTAGTTTTATACGTATTTATTACTTTTATCTAATAAGTTAAAAAAATTATATAGAAAAAAGACTTCCTCTTTGTTAAAATTTAAGTTACTAAACAGAAAATAAATAAAGGAGGAGATTTTTTTATTTTTATATCACCATGAATAATTCAGGATTAACGTATGAATATAAGCAGATTTTTGATTTATACCTTTTGAGTTTCATAAAGAGTATTGATTTTCAACTGTGTAACCGGATAGTGGTAGAAGTAACTTTAAATTCAAGAGATAGCAAGTAAGAGGGGCATTTTAATAAAAAAGGAATCCAAAAGTTTTATTAAATAAAGACTAAGGACTCCAAGAGCTTATTTAAAACAATAGGAGGACAATATGTTTTTTAACAAAGGAATAAGAAATACTAATTTAGAGGATAAATCCGAAGGTTTTCAGGATAAAAATGAAAAAATATTAAATAATTTATATAAAGAAATTTTGGATTTTATAAATAATATAAAAAGAGTAGTTCAAGAAACAGTGAAGCAGCATCAAAGAGTGAATAGTCAACATGAAGATTTGGCAGACCTTACTAAGAACATACAAGTTCATATGGAAGGAATATCTAATTTAACTTATGAAACAGACAAAGCAACTAAGGAATTATCTGATCAAGGAAGCAGACTTTTAGAAATTACAGAAGATTCGGCAAAAAGTTCACAGGATGGAAAAGTGGCAATTGAAGAAATGATGAGCATTATTAAAACTCTAGAAAATGAGTATAGTAAAAATAGAGATATGATTAATAATCTGGTAAGCAAATTTTCTGAAGTAAAAAGCGTAGTTAACTTAATTGATAATATAGCATCACAGACCAATCTTTTAGCATTAAACGCTTCCATTGAAGCCGCTAGAGCTGGAGAACAAGGAAAAGGATTTGCAGTTGTTGCTGAAGAGATACGAAAATTAGCGGATCAGACTAAGAAAAGTACGATAGATATAGCAGAACTAATTGAGAATATTTCCATTGAAACTGGAAGTGTAAGAAATAATTCAGAACGTTCCATCAAGGTTATTAAAAAGGGTGTTGAGACTTCTGTAGAGGTAATCGAAAAAGTTGAATGTAGCTTAGTATCTGCGTCAAAGGTTTATGAAGAAGTCAAAAAGGTGATAGATATTTTAAATCATCAGAAAAATCAAATAGTTAATATGACTGCAGAAATTACTGATATTGATGAAATACTTAAGGTGACAACTAAAGCAATAATCTCACATATAGAGGAAGCTGGTGTTGTTGATAATCAGCTACGATTAGCTGGTAACACAGTAGATAAATTTGAGAAGGTTGTTAAGATAAAAGATACAACCAGATAAATTGGGAACGAAATAGTATCTGCTTAATTAGGATACTATTTCAATTTTATTTATTTATCTTTTTTTCAGAGGATTATGAAAAAATGTTGAATCATAAAATTTATGATTTATTTTTATATAACGATGTGATATTTTTTATGTTTATATAGTAGATCAAGTCGCAAAATACTGGCTATGCACCATAAGACAATTAGAAAGTTTATTACAAAAGGTAAACTCAGTACAAATAAGGTTAGAAAGTATAGTAGAATTTCTGATAAAGAGCAGTATACACGAATATCTAATACTCTTATAGCTGTTATGAACTGTAAAGATTCAAGCTTAGTTAATTCAACAATAAATATGAAATATTATGAGAAAGAAAACAAATTAAGAATTATGCTGTGGGGAACAATGAAGATTACTATAGGGATGATGAGTATAGTTTCCACGCTTACGAAAGATGATGATTTGTAGAATTATAGAAAAAGTATGCAGCAATGTATTAATAAACTTATTATGAGTATGGAGGAAAGCTATGAATATAAATATAATAAAAGACAATAAATTCAAAATTGCTGTTGTTAATAGCAATGAGGTGTTGATTACGAGTGTGCAGTCTGCATTAGATTTAATGGCAACTGTAAGATATGAAACAGATGCTGACAGAATGATTTTGAATAAAGAAGCAATAGTTGAAGACTTTTTTGACTTAAAGACAGGAATCGCAGGTGAAATTCTGCAGAAGTTTGTTAATTACAACTTTAAAATTGTAATTGTGGGGGATTTTTCTATTTATTCAAGTAAAAGTTTAAAAGATTTTATTTATGAGAGCAACAATGGCAAACAATTATTTTTCGTTGAAGATGAAAAGCAAGCAACTGATAAGCTGAGTATTAATTAATTTTTAGATTAATATATGTATTAATTCTAATTAAATCCTAGAAAAGCTGATATATTACAGTTGTGATTAGGTTAATTCGATGAAAGTCTATTTATTACATGAAAATTATTTGCCTATTATACAAAAATAAAATTATATATATGCATGAAATTTCGAAATTATATAGTGGTGAAAACCTTTTACTTTCATGTTATACTAAATGTGACTGCTAAACTTTTAACAGTATTACTTAGGAACTAATTCTTGTTTCTAATGACAAATGGGGGGAATTAAACATGAAAATAACTGAAGGATATATGCCTTTCAAAGGATTTAAAACTTATTATCGTGTAGTAGGTGAAGCCACTGAAGGGAAGGCACCATTAGTACTACTTCATGGAGGACCAGGTTCTACACACAACTATTTTGAAGTATTAGACCAAATAGCTGAAAGTGGTAGACAAGTAATAATGTATGATCAAATAGGTTGCGGTAATTCATTTGTTGAAGGTCATCCAGAATTATTCAATGCTGATACTTGGATAGAAGAGCTTATTGCATTAAGAGAACACTTAGGACTTGATGAAATTCATTTATTAGGACAATCTTGGGGTGGAATGCAGGCTATCTGGTACGCTCTTGAATATAAACCAAAAGGAATTAAGTCATATATTCTTTCATCTACTCTTTCATCTGCAAGTCTTTGGGAAGTAGAGCAAAAAAGAAGAATATCATACATGGACGAAGCTGATCAAAAAGCTTTACTTGATGCTGTAAATACTGGAGATTATTCTAGTAAAGAATATAGCGATGCATTAGACAAATTTATGAAAATGTACTGCGCAGGTGAAGTAACTGAAAATGACCCAGAATGCTTAAGAAGACCTAAAAAATCAGGAGCTGAGGCATATGTTGTAGGGTGGGGACATAATGAATTCTCTCCATCAGGAACACTAGCTGGATATGAGTTTACAGATAGATTACATGAGATAGAAGAACCTTGTTTAATAACTAGTGGAGCAATAGATTTAAGTTCACCATATATTGCAAAAACTATGTATGATAAAATTCCTAATAGTAAATGGGAGTTATTCCAATATTCAAGACACATGCCTTTTGTGGAAGAACATGAAAGATATGTGGAAGTTTTAACTGAATGGTTAAATGCTAATGATTAATAAATAATAATTAAACTTATGATTTATTAAGTTCAATTATATAAAAAATATGTATGTTTAAAAAAGAGAGATTAGATAATATTATTTAATCTCTTTTTTTTATTTATAGAATTTATTATCTAATTTTATATCTGAATAATAAATATTATTTAGAAAAAAATAAGCAATATACTTTTAATAAAAAGGAGTAAAATTTTATGCCTAAAAAAAGGTATTTTGTACTTGTTTCCCATTGTTTATTAAATCCAGCTACAAGAGTTCATATATTGGGCAGAAGATTTAATGTAGCTAGAATGGTAAGCAATTATTTTTTAAGTAAGGATATAGCTATAATACAGTTACCTTGTCCAGAATTTACAGCCATGGGATATTGGAGAAATCCTCAAGGAAGGCAACAATATGACAATGTATTTTTTAAAAAACATTGTAGAAAAGAATTAGAGAACTATGTAGACATGGTGTGTGAACTAAAAAATAACAATAATACACCGCTCTGTTATATCGGTATACAGGGAAGCCCTAATTGTAGTATTAAATGGGGAAAACATAAAACTAATAAATATAAAACTGAATCAATTATAGAAGATGAAAAAACAAAAGTTAATTGTAGTGTTTATGGTGTAATGACATCAATATTAGATGAGATGTTAAAAGAAAATAATATTAATATTCCATATTTTGAAGCTCCTGTTAAAGAAAGTTTAGATTCACAATTAACTAAAAATTTTTTTTGTGATTTGGATGATTTATTACATATGCCACAAAGTTGCAGGTATAAGTCAAATAGATATCAATCTAATAAATGTAATGAAAAGGAAAAATAAAAATGCCTTTAGAAAATGTACATGGAACGCCTATGTTTACTAAAGATAGCAAAGGAAAAATATGAAATACTTCTTAATAGAGTAAACATAAGAAGGTTCTACTGATTATAAAATTGGTAGAACTTTCTTAATGTTTATTATGAAGTGATACAAAGTAGCAAAAAAAATGATATAATATTATAACGTGGTAAAAAATGGTTTAAAATAAAGATAGAAGAGAGAATATAGAGGAAAATGTAAAATGAAGAAAATAATAAATTTTTCTAAAACTTTGATATACAAAAGCATCTACAATATAAAACTTGATAAAAATATCTGGATATTTTCTTCAACAGATAATGAAAGATACAATTATAACTCCAAGTATCTTTTTGAGTATGTTTTAAATAATGAAAAAGATATTCACCCATATTTTGTAATAAATGATGATTTATTAAGAGAGAAATTAAAAAGTGAATATGGTGAAGATTTTTTTATTGAAACTAAAACGAAATCAGGTATAAAAAAAGTATTATCAGGAGGGGTATGGTTTACATCTGCAGGTCTTCCTTTATATGGTTTAAAATTAAACAAAAAAAGATTGATAGTAAATTTATGGCATGGAGTACCTTTAAAAAAAATTGCCTTAATGGAAAATAAGGTAAGCAAATTAAAAAAGCATTATTTTAATAAGATATTTTCACAAAATTATTCTTATATATTAACAACTTCTAAACATTTGATTCCTATAATGAAGGAGAGCTTTAACGTAGAAGATGAAATAATAAAAGTTTGGGGACAGCCTAGAAATGATTGTTTATTCAATAATATTAATAAGAATAAAATATGTGATTTATTTATAAATTTACCAGAATATGAAAAATTAATCTTATATGCTCCAACATACAGAGATAACAAAGAAACAAGAATATTTCCATTTGAAGACTATAATAAAAATGAGTTAGAAAGATTTCTAGAAGAAAGTAAAACAATAATTTTTATTCGCACTCACTTATCTGAAAGTGCGAGCGTAAACAAATATCTAGGCAAAAGAGTTTTACTTTTAAATGAAGATATAATTGAAGATATTATGGAAATATTAAACGTTTTTGATGTGCTAATCACAGATTATTCAAGTATATATATTGACTTTTTATTGTTAAATAAGCCGCTTTTATTCTTACCTTATGATAAGAATGAATACTTAAGTAAAAGGGGATTTAATTTTGAATATGATGAAGTAACTCCTGGTTACAAGCCTATAGATATGAAAGATTTTTTAATGTCTATAAAGACAATTTTTAATGGAGTAGATGAATTTGAAAATGATAGGCAAAGAATTAATAAATATTTTAACGAAGTAAATACTGAATGTTTACAAAATATTTGTGAACATATTAAACAAATTATTAATTAATATAAGATGGGGGTATTAAAATGAAAAAAATTATAACTTATGGAACATTTGATTTGCTACATTATGGACATGTAAACTTATTAGAAAGAGCTAAATCTTTGGGGGATTATTTAATAGTAGTATTATCTACAGATGAATTCAATTTAAAGGAAAAAAATAAAATTTGTTATTTTTCATATGAGGAAAGAAAACGTCTTTTAGAAGCTATTCGTTATGTTGACTTAGTTATACCAGAAACTTGTTGGGAACAAAAAGTTCGTGATATTAAAGAGTTTAAAGTAGATACATTTGTAATGGGGGATGACTGGGATGGAAAGTTTGATTACCTTGAAGAGTATTGTGAGGTAGTATATCTTCCAAGAACGCCAGAAATATCTACAACTCAAATTAAGAATGACATAAAAATGAAATTATAAGTACTGTAAGGAGTGTTAAAATAAATGAAAAATATAAAAAAAATGATTAAGAAAAAAATTATTCAATTAGCCAGCATAACACCTTTTACAAAAGATATGGCCGTAAAAATAAGTCAGAATAAAAAAAGAAAAAATTATTTAAATAATTATTATAATAAAAATAATATTATCGATAAGATGATTATATTTGAAGCATATATGGGAAGACAATATAGTTGCAGTCCAAAGGCTTTATACGAAGAAATGTTAAATAACGAGGCTTACAAAGATTATATTAAGATATGGGCTTTTAAAAAACCAGGAGAGTATAAGGACTTATTAAATAATGAAAACACATTTGTTGTAAAGTATAAAAGTAAAGATTATTATAAAGCATATTCACAAGCTAAATACTGGGTAAGTAATTCAAGAATACCTAATGAAATAAAAAAAGATAACAAACAAGTATATATACAATGTTGGCATGGAACGCCATTAAAAAAACTAGGATTTGACATTGAAAATTATGTAGGTACTAAAACATCAACAAAGGATTTATATCGAAATTACAGAATTGATGCAGAAAGATATAATTACATAATATCACCATCTAAATTTTTTACAGAAAAAATAACATCAGCATTTAACTTGAAAAGTGTAGGTAAGGAAAATATTTTTGTCGAAAAAGGATATCCAAGAAATGATTACCTTTATACATTTACAGATGAAGAGTGTAACGAAATAAAATCCAAGCTTAATATTCCAACAGATAAAAAGGTGATTTTATATGCACCAACATGGAGAGAAAATCAACATAAGCCAGGTGTTGGTTATACATATAATTTAGGATTGAATTTTGATTTACTAAAAAAACAGCTAGAAAAAGACTATGTAATACTTTTCAGAGCACATTATTTTATTAGTAATTTATTTGACTTTGAAAAATACGAAGGATTTATCATAGATGCATCAAAATATGATGATATTAATCATTTGTATACAGTGAGTGATATGTTAATAACAGATTATTCTAGTGTATTCTTTGATTATGCAAATTTAAAAAGACCGATCTTATTTTATATGTATGATTTTGAAGAATATAAAAATAAAATGAGGGATTTCTATTTATCAATAGATGAGTTACCTGGTCCGATTATTAAAAATGAAAAAGAGCTTACTGATGAAATTAATAGATTAATAAATAATTTTATTTATGATAAAAAGTATGTTGAATTTAATTGTAAATTTAATCCACATAATGAAGCATGCAGTAAAGAAATTTTGTCTGAATGTGTAAATTAAATATCTATGAGGGAGAATTATATATGCATCAAGAGATAACAAAAAATTATAAATATAAGTTTTCTGTGGTTATACCAATATATAATGTAGAGGACTATGTAGAAGAGACTATTTTGTCGGTGATAAACCAAACAATAGGATTTAAAGAGAACATTCAAATGATACTTGTTAATGATGGGAGTCCTGATAATAGTGAGGATGTATGTTTTAAATATAAAGACAAGTATCCTAATAACGTAATTTATGTTAAGCAAGAAAATGGAGGAGTAAGTAAAGCTAGAAATAATGGAATGAACTATATTGAAGGAAAGTATGTAAATTTCTTAGACAGTGATGATAAATGGGATTTAGATGCTTTTGAGAAAGTATATAAATTTTTTGAAAAGAATTATATGGATATAGACTTAGTAGCATGTAGAATAAATCTTTTTGAAAGTCAACAAGGTTTTAAACATGCACTAGATTATAAATTTAATAAAGATAAGGTAGTAGATATATTTGAAAGCTATGATAACATTCAGTTAAGTTCAGCATCTGTATTTTTTAAAGCAGATATAATTAAAAAATATAAATATGATACACAATTGAAATATACGGAAGATGGTAAATTACTTGGTTATATAATTCTTGAAAGAGAAAAGTATGGTATTATGAGATCTGTTGTATATAACTATAGAAAAAGAGCTACTGCAAATTCAGCAATAGATTCTGGAAGTAAAAATGAATCTTGGTATACAGATACGGTTGAAAGATGTTATAAGGATTTATTTAAATATTCCATAGAAAAATATGGAGTAGTAATACCATATATTCAGTATCAGATAATGTATGATTTGCAATGGAGATTAAAAATAAACATTAGTGATATTATAGGAGAAGCGACTAAAAATGAATATATAGAAAATATCAAATGGCTCTTAAGTTATATAGAGGATCATATTATATGTAATCAAAAGAAGATGGTTATAGAGTACAAAATTTATGCTCTATCACTTAAATATAATAAAGACATAAGGAAAGAAATTGTTTATGACAAAGGCAAATTATATTTTAATAATATAAATATTTATTCTATTCAAAGTAAGCATTTGCTAAATATAAATATAATAGATATAAAAAATGGACATCTTGAATTAGAGGGGAAAGTAAAAACAATTTTACTAAAAGAGGATTATGAAATTTATATAATAGATGATAAGGGAAATAGATTTAATTTAGAATGTTATGAAATAAATTTTGATGAAAAATATAGCTTTGACAATAAAAAAGTATTAGATGTCTATGGGTTTAAAGTAAAGATTAAAGCGGAAGATATTAAAAGTATTAAATTTTTTATTTGTTATAGAAATAGATATATTAAAAAATTAAATTTAAATTTTGGAAAGTTTGCTAAAATATCTAAAAACTATAATAAATCATATTATTACAATGAGAACTATATTATTAGACAGAATAAAAATAGAATTAATATATACTCATACAATAAAAATAGACATTTTAGATTTGAGTTTAATTATATAAAACAATTGTTAAAAGAGAAAAGATGTAAAATTGTTTTATATAGGATAATATACTATATACTTAAGCCATTTATAAATAAAGATATATGGATTATATCGGATAGAACACATGCAGCTAATGATAATGGTATGCATTTATTTAAATATATAAATATGCAAGATAATAATGATATTAAAGTATATTTTGCTATAAATAAGGAATGTGATGATTATAAAAAAGTCAAAAAATATGGTAAAGTAGTAAAAATGGATTCGTTAAAATACAAATTATTATTTTTATATTCGTCAAAAATTATATCGTCTCATGCAGATGAATGGGTTATTAATGCATTTGATAAGAAGAGAGGATTTCTAAAAGACTTGTACAAATTTGATTTTATATTTTTACAGCATGGTATCACTAAAGATGATCTGTCTAGTTGGTTGCACAAACAACATAAAAATATTAAATTGTTTATAACAGCTGTTGAAGATGAATTTAAATCAATTGTGTATGGCTCATATGGTTATGATAGAGAGAATGTAAAACTTACGGGTTTTCCTAGATTTGATTTTCTGAAATGTAGTAATAAAAGGCAAATAGTTATAATGCCAACATGGAGAAAAAATATATCAAAGGATCCAATAAAGGGGACGTCATTAAGGGAATATGATGATAATTTTAAAAATACAAATTATTTTGAATTTTATAATAACCTTATAAATGATAAACGAGTTTTAGACATATTAATGGAGAAAAAATATACAGCTAAGTTTTGTATACACCCATCATTTGAACAACAAGCTATAGACTTCAAATCCAATGATTATGTTGATGTGAGTACACAAATACCAGATTATCAAAAAGAATTTAATGAAAATGAGTTATTAATTACAGATTATTCAAGTGTTGCATTTGATTTTGCGTATCTTAAAAAGCCTGTAATATATACCCAATTTGATAAGGAAAACTTCTTCCAAGGGCATACTTATAATAAAGGATATTTTGATTATGAAGAAAATGGTTTTGGGATAATTTGTTATAATTATGAAACTAGTGTAAATGAAATTGTAGATATGATAAAAAATGGTTGTGAAATCAATAAAAAATATATTGATAGAATAGATAGCTTCTATCAATATACTGATAATAAAAATTGTAAAAGAGTATATAAAGAAATACTAAAATTAAAGTAGGATATATTAATAAAATGAAGAAAAAAATCAATAATATAAGAATTAAAACAATAATAACAAATGTTAATATATATCTAATTGGCTGTATATCTATACAAGATAATAAAAAAAATAAGATTAATAGAAAAAATATAAATATTAAAGTGAATAATCATAAATATAAGATGAGATTTCCATTTAAGAGAATAATGAATGTCAAATATTTAAGAACATTATCAAACTTATATATTACTAAAATACCTGTAAATGATGTAGTCCATGGAGAAATCCATAATATAGTAAAACTTGTATATAAACATAATGGAAAAATTTACAGTGATAGATTAAAATATTCACGTAGAGAAAAGAAATATTTAAATGAAAGAGTAAAGATAATAAAAAAAATTAATACATCTATATATATTCGCCAAAGTATAGGTAATAACATGTTTATTACAGTTAGAAAAATAAATAGAACAGATAAATTTTTAGAACAGATAAAAATAAATATATCATATATAATATCAAAGTTTTTAAAAGCTAATAATATTGTACTGCTGTATGAAAAAGAATCTTCTAGATATGAAGAAAGTGCATCAGTAATATATGAATATTTATTAGATAATGGTTATAGTAATAGTTTCTATGTAATTGATAGAAAATGTAAAGATTTTATAGACATAGCAAAAAAATATAAAAAAAATGTAATATATAAGTATTCCTTTAAGCATTATTTATATTTCTTTAAAGCAAAAACTTTCATGGGTACAGAAGCGCTAGTACATTCTATAGAGCTAAGAGTAGCAAATAAATATGCAGTGCGTAGAATAAATAGTAAGTCCCTGAATTTTATATTTTTACAACATGGAGTAACATATATGGTACCATTAGTAGCAAAAATTAGATCTGCGTTTCATAAAAAAGAAACTAATGCAATTAGAAAGGTTGTAGTGTCATCTAAACTAGAGGCACAACATTTCATTGATTGTGCAAATTATTCATTAAATGATATATATATATGTGGACTCCCTAAATTTGAT
The DNA here is from genome assembly GCF_051148895.1 of Terrisporobacter vanillatitrophus. Lineage (GTDB taxonomy): Bacteria > Bacillota > Clostridia > Peptostreptococcales > Peptostreptococcaceae > Terrisporobacter > Terrisporobacter vanillatitrophus. The sequence continues at coordinate 3,763,983 of NZ_CP154625.1, read as the reverse complement.
AAAAATAAATGGAATAAAGATGCTGACAAGATTATAATAATGCCAACGTGGAGACCTTGGGAGTATAACCAATCAAGATTAGATTTTACTGAGTCTAAATATTATAAAATGGTATCAAGAATTTTTAAATCTATACCTGATAAGTATAAAAACAACGTTATTATTTTACCTCATCCATTAATTGCAGAAATGATTACTGAATTTGAGGATGATATGAAAAAGTATATGAATTTTAAAGATAAATATGATGATTTACTTCAACAAGCGAAAGTATTGATTACAGATTACTCATCAATTTCTTATGATGCTTTCTATAGGGGTAGTAATGTTATTTTTTACTGGGAAGAAAAAGATTACTGTATGGAGCAATATGGAGAAGGAACGAAACTCATGTTAAATGAAGAAAATTGCTTTGGAGATATTTGTTATACACCAGATAAATTATCAGAAGTTATAGAAAAAAATTATTTGCAAAATCAAAGTAAAAAATATATAGATAACTACCGTAAAATAGTTGAATTTAACGATAATAAAAATACAGAGCGACTTATTAGTTATTTAAAAAAAGATAAATTAATATAAGGTAAAAGTTATTTTCTAGCATAAAAAAGCTGTTATGCAACTAATTGTAAATAGTTGCTAATAGCTTTTTTATTTACAAATATTATGGAAGGTTGAAAAAATTCTGCTAATATATACATATATACTGTTGATTTATACTTAAAAGTGACCCACTATTTACACACAAAATTGACCCACCCTTAAATATATAATACCATTTCATATAAAGTGAAAATTGTATGAAATGGAGGTAACGGGGTGAAAGATGTGGAATATTGGATAACCGTAAAAAAATTAAAAAAGAAAGGAATGAGTATAAGGAAAATTGCTAAAGAGTTGGGAATATCAAGAAATACAGTTAGAAAAATATTAAGAGAAGAACATAGAAAGCCTTATAAAGCAAGAGTTTATACTACAAAAATTGATGAATACAAAGATAAAATAAAAGAATGGTATCTAGACCCACAATATAACTTTATAGGATCAAGAATCTATGAAGAGTTAGAAAAAATAGGATATCAAGGAAGTGTTGGACCTATATATAGATATTTAAATCAATTAAAAGAAGAAAAACAAAAGATTTCAACCAAGGCTACAACAAGAGTTGAAACCGAACCAGGAGATCAATCTCAATTTGACTGGTCAGAATATAACATTATTATTAATAACAAAATTACTAAGGTGTATTGCTTTAGTCTAATATTATCCTACAGTCGCTATAAGGCGATAGCCTTCTCTTTATCAATTGATGGACAAGCTATATATGAAGCAATTGAAAATTTATTCAATAATTTAGAAGGAACAACAGTAGAGCTATTAATAGACAATCCAAAAGCTTTAGTAGATAAACATGAAAAAGAAAAAGAACCTCAATATAATAGAAATGCATTACTATTAGCAGCACATCTTGGAACAGAACTAAATGCATGTATGCCCTATCGGGCTAGAACAAAAGGAAAGGTAGAAAGACCCTTCAATTATATAGAAGAACATTTTATAAAAGGTAATTCTTTTGAAAATATGAATCATTTAAATCAATCAGCAAAAGCTTTTATTGATAAGTGGAATAATAAAATTCATACAACCACTAAAAGAATACCCAGTCAGATGTATTTAGAAGAAAAACAATCACTCTTACCTCTACCTAAAAATCTATATTCTTTCAAATACAATGAGCCAAGAAAAGTAAGCTTTGATTGTTTGATATCAGTGAAAGGTAAAAAATATAGTGTTCCTGCAAAATATGCTGATAAAAACGTTAAATTTAGAATTTCCTATGGTTACTTATTATGTGTGTATTATGATGGTGAAATTATAGCCACACATGACTTAACAAAATCTAGTTGTGATATTAATAGAATTGAAGAACACTATAATAGCGTTAGCTACAATATGAACAAATCAATACCACAAGTAAAAAGATTAATGACATCCAAATTTTTAAATGGAAAAAGGTATCTAGATGAATCTGCTAAAGTATTACAACAACCTAGTTATCATGCCAGAAAAATATTAGCATTGACAGACTTATATAGCGAAGATAAGATTGATAAAATTTTAAGTTATTGCCTAGATAAAAATATTTATCATATTGATGATATAAAAGCCACAATTAAAGATAAATATTTTGATATTATTTTTACTGATGAGAATATTGATATTCCAAAAGAAAATTTAGTAAGAAGTTTGGATTATTATGACGAAGGAGGCTTATATGAAAAGTAATTTAGATCAATATATTATAGATACCTTAAAATCCTTCAAGTTAGTAGAAATGCGAGAGCAATATACCATTGAAATTGAAAAGGCTATAAAGAGTAAGCTTAGTTATAAAGAGTTCCTAGTAAATTTAATAAAAGTTGAAGAAATAGGCAAGCAAAAGCGATCAGTAGATAGAAGTATTAAAAATGCTAATTTTGAAAGTATAAAGACATTTCAAGAATATGATTTTTCATTTCACAATCACTCATATACACAAAAATTAAAGTCATTAAGTGAATTAAACTTCATAAAACAAAAAGAAAACATTATTTTGATAGGCCCTCCGGGCGTTGGAAAAAGTCATATTGCCACGGCTTTAGGAGTTGAAGCATGCAATAAAGGATATAAGGTATCATTTATTAATGCTAGTAAATTAATGGATGATTTATTAAAAGCTTTAAGCTGTGGAAATATTAATTTAGAGCTAAAGAAATTAAGTAAAATAGATTTACTAATAATTGATGAGTTAGGATATTTAATTATGGACAAAGAAAAAGAGAGTTTATTTTTTCAACTTATCCGCCACAGATACGAAAAAAACTCCCTTATAATAACCACAAATTTACCATTTAAACAATGGAATGAAGTTTTCACTAGTCAAATTGCTGCTACAGCAATTTTAGATAGACTAATTCATCACTCTCATATAGTTAGTATAACAGGTGATAGTTATAGAGTAAAGGGAAAAGGAGGAAACTGTAGATGAGTAAGAAAGATTTAATCAATGAATTGGACAAAGTAATCGAATTTTACAATGAAAATGGACATGAAGTTGGAGAAAAGTACATAGTTGAAAATTATAATGTCAGTGCCAATGTATTTAAAAGTATTTTGCGAAATAGCAATAAGTACTACTATAATCGTAGTGTTAAAAAGTATTTAATTAAGACAGTAGTTGAAGAACCTTCAAATAATACTTTTATGACTTTAGAAGAGTTAGAAAATAATAGAAAGCTATCAGGTGCTTCTGATAGCTTTTCAACAATAAATAATAATGATTTATTTTGAGAATTGTTAACCGATAGGTTGATACAATTAAATAATTTTATTAAATTAAATCATTCTACAAAACAAGTTTATGTTAATTTAACTCGTTTAAAATCCGAAGGATACAATGTAGAATTAATATAGTTTAGGTGGGTCAATTTTACCCGTAAAAATTTTAAAAAGTGGGTCAAAAGTACTTGCAAATCTACATCTTATGAATTTTATCCACCTAACCAAATTCCACCTTTTGAGCAAATCGATATGATTCCACCAAAGGGATTTGAGAAAACCTACAAAGATATACCTTTTGGAACTTATTCTGATGATGGAGCACAATTCTTATGCGTATTAGAAAGTTTTTTAGAATGTAAGAAGCTTGATATTAAAAATTTAGCAGATAAACTACTTGATTGGTGGACGTGGGGTCATTTAGCTGTAGATAATAATGTATTTGATGTAGGTGGTCAAACAATGCAATCATTGATGAAATACAGTGCAGGAACATCACCTTATGAAAGTGGGTTTACTATAAAAAAAGGACAAGGGAATGGATCATTAATGAGGGTACTAGGTATTCCTTTATTACATGATGGTAGTGATGAAGATCTGGTAGAGGATGTTCATACTCAATCATTAATCACACATGGTCATATTAATAACCAAATATGCTGTGCATTATATTCCCTTATAATTAGATATATTTTAAAAGGAAATGACTTTAACGATGCCTATGAAATAAGTATAAAAAAATTAAAAGAAATATATGAACATGACAAAGAGTATCTAGAAGGGTTAATAAATGATATCTTACCAAAAGATGTAGTAAAAGAAAGTGGTACAGGACATGTAATAGACTGTTTAAAGAGTAGTTTTAAAGTTATTAGAGAAAGTAATTCTTATGAAGAGGCTATAAAAAAGGCCATAGCTCTTGGAAATGATACGGACACAACAGCCGCAGTAACAGGTGGAATAGCAGGGGCTTTATATGGTTTTGAAAGTATTCCAAAGAGATGGTTTGAGATCCTAAGGGGAAAAGATGAAGTATATAAATTAATAAATAAGATTGATTTTAAAAAAGAGAAATTAAAAGAAAGAGTAGAAATTATAAATGAAGATATTACAAAGTTAAAAGTTGATGCAATAGTTAATGCTGCTAACAATTCCCTTCTTGGTGGTGGTGGAGTTGACGGAGCTATTCATAGAGCAGCAGGACCAAAACTTTTAGAGGAATGTAGAACTTTGAATGGTTGTAAAACAGGAGAAGTAAAAATAACAAAAGCCTATAATCTTCCATGTAAAAAAGTCATTCATACTGTTGGGCCAATATGGCATGGAGGAAATACAAATGAAGATAGACTTTTATATTCTTGTTATACAAATTCCATAGAAGAAGCTATAAAAAACAATTGTAGAACTGTAGCCTTTCCGGCTATAAGTACAGGAGTTTACGGATATCCCTATGAAAAAGCATGTATTGTAGCATGTAAGGCAATTAGAGATATGCTAAAGAAATATTCATCTCAAGAACTTGAAAAGGTATACTTTGTGTGTTTCAATAAGGAAATATATGATAAATATTATGAATTAATGTTTATATTTGATTAATTAATTTATAAAAATATTAGATTAAGAAATATATGAAAAAATTTAATGATATAATAACAGAAAAATATTAGAGGGAGAATAGAATATGACAGTAAAATTAATTGCAGCAGATATGGATGGTACATTATTAGATAGTAATAAGAACTTATCACCATATTTATTTGATTTAGTAAAAAAATTAAAAGAAAAAGATATTAAATTTGCTATTGCTAGTGGGAGACAATATTTTAATTTACTTGAAAACTTTGAAGATATAAAGGGAGACCTTGTTTATATTAGTGATAATGGATCTATTGTATATGATAATGGACAATCTATTTATGTAGATGAAATTAACACAGAAGAAGTTAAAAAAGCTTTGAAGGATGTGAGACAAGGGGAAGGCATGTATCCTATTTTATGTGGTGTTGAATCTGCATATGTGGAAAATGATAATGAAGTATTTTTAGAAAATGCAAGAATGTATTATGCAAAACTTGAAATGGTAGAAGATTTAATGGATGTATTAGATAAAGACAAAATATGTAAATTAGCTGTTTTTGATGAAGTTGATGCAGAAAATAATGCATTTAAATTGCTAGAAAAGTATAATAAGAACTTAATGGTTTGTTTATCAGGACATAACTGGGTAGATTTAATGAATCCAGGAGTAAATAAAGGTGAAGCTATAAAAATTCTTCAAGAAAATTATAATATTTCTTATGATGAAACAATGGCTTTTGGTGATTATTTAAATGACTATGAAATGATGCAAAGTTGTAAATATAGTTATGCAATGGATAATGCCCACCCCAAATTAAAAGAGATATGTAACTATAGAGCTAAATCAAATGATGATGATGGAGTAGTACATGCCATAAAAGAATACTTTGAATTATAAATTTAGGAGAATTCATAAAGCTATAAGATTAAATCTTATAGCTTTTTAATTGTAAGAAATCATAACAATATGTAAAATATTGACATAATTATTAAATTTAAGTATATTAGTAATTACTAATATACTTAAATTTAATAATGGAAATACTATTATAATAAACATACATAAATAGAGAGGAAGCTTAATAGTGGAAGAAAAAACAAAAATGTTAGCAAGACAATTGAAAGTGTTAGCTAATGAAAATAGATTACTGATTTTATATTACCTACTAGAAAAACCAATGACAGTAGGAGAATTAAATAAAAAGTTAAGTAATATAACTCAGTCAGGACTATCTCAGCATTTATCTATATTAAAAGCACATGAGTTATTAGATAGTAACAAGGATGGATTAAATATAACCTATTTTGTGAAAGATAAGAAGGTTCAAAGTATACTACAAATTCTAAAAGATAATTATGTCAGATAATATAAAAGTAAAAAATAAAAAGACAGATGGGTGGTAAGTATGATTACATTAGAAAATGGATTGTTTCTATTGCTACAGGCTTTTTCCAGTGGCGTAGCAGGTTATATTACAAATAAATATGCGGTTAATATGATCTTTAAAGAATATACACCATTAAAGATTGGTGGAGCGGTAAAGAAAAATAAAGAGAAATTTATAGAAGAAATAAGTGATTTAGTAGAAAGGGACATAATAAATTCAGAAACCTTGAGGGATAAGGTTCTAGGGGAAAATTTTAAACTTGCCATGCAAGATGTGGGTGAAGATTTTTTCAAAGAATCCTTATATGAAGTTTTTCAAAATAAAAAAATAGAAGAAATACCTGGTTGGAATGAAACTTTAATAAGTGGAGAAGAGTTTTTAAGAAGTAGTTTAAAAGAAGTATTGCCTAAATTAATAACTAATATTGGGGAAAATATAAAATTAGAAAAACTATTAAGTGAAAAACAAATATCTTATATAGTTGATTATGCATATAAAGAAATTATTAATAATATTGAATCTAATGATGAATTAAAGCATTTATTAAGTGATTTATATGAAGAACAAGGTGAGATATATTTAAGTCAATTAATAAGCAAAGACAGTGGAGAAAAAGTAACAAGAATTATTAGTTGTGAAATAATGAATTCTATTGATGAGCTATTAGACAATAAAAAGGAAACAAAATCACTGGTAGACAAGTCTTTATCATTAATAGATATAAAAACATTATTAAAAGATCTTCAAAAAACTATAGGAACTAAAACTATAGATGATATTTTAAGTGAAGAAGAATTTGATAAACTAAGTTTAATCATATATGAAAAATTAGGTGAACTAATAAAATCTGAAGAGGGTAAAGACAAATTAAAAGACATAGTTGAAGAAATATTTGCTTCAGCAAAGGATATAGATTTGACAGTTTTTGAGATATTACCAATTCACTTTGGAAGAATTTCTAGTGAGTATATATCAGATTTAATCAAAAAGGCTATACCTTATTTATCATCATGGATAAGTGAGAATAAAATCAAAATAGAAAACATGATAGATGAATCTATATTAGAAAGTATAGATAATATTGATGATGAATTAAGAAAATCAATGATTTCAAAAGTGAAGGACTCTATGCTTGCAGACTTTGCTTCTAAAAATAAAATAGTAGACAAAATCATGAACTTCTTAGAAGACTATAAAATAAGTGAAGAAGATTCTTATAAGTTATATTCTAAAATAATTAAGTTTTTAGAAGAAACTAAAATCAAAGATTTAGTAGTTATATTAGAAGAAAATAATTTAATTAATGAAGAAAAAGTAATAAATATTATTTTAGACAAATGGGATACTGAAGGAAAAGAATTATCTAAGCTTTTCTTAAAAAGACAAACTTCAAAAACTTTAAATAAGTTAGTAGACCAAGATTTAAATAAATTATTTAACAAAAATATTAAGCCAAAACTTTATGATTTAATAATGGATAATAAAATTAAAATAACATCATATTTAGATAAAACTATATTTAATTTGGTACATGATAAAATAGAGTCCTTGTTAAATAGCAAAATAAAAAAATTATTTAATAAAGAGAAAGTTGATGGATTTTCATCTCTATTGCCTAATAAAATAGTTAATATTTTAAATAAAAATAAGATTAATTATAAGAAGATCATCAATAAAGAAATAAGCAATTACATTAAAAATATAAAGATACAAGATATAATAAATGAGAGTGAGGAAAAGTTAGTAAATTCAATAACTGAAAAAGCTGTAGATTTTACTAAAAAAGAAGCTAATAAGTTTAAGTCTTATGAAGTTAAAGACTTACTTAATAAAATAAACAGCAAAGAAGATTTACCTGAAGAAATTAGCAATAAACTATATGAGAATATAAAAAATAATTTACCAACTATAATAGATGGAAGAGTAAAAAAACTTATATATGACAATCTTATAAAATTGGATGAAGAAGAAATATGTAATATAGCTCAAAGTTTTATGGGAAAACAATTGAAACCACTATCCATGTTTGGTGCCTTTCTAGGGACTATTGTAGGGTTAATATTTGGTATTACTATGGCTAATATTAATGGAGTTTATGGTTTTTATAATAATGTTACTAATACATTAATGGCATGTTTTCTTATGGGTGTAGTAGGTATTATGACAAATGTTATAGCTCTTTGGATGATATTTTGTCCTTATGAAAAAAATAAATTTGTTTCCAAAATACCTTTATTTAAAGTATTTTCCATAGGATATATACCTTCTCATAAAAATAGTTTTGCATCAGGAATGGCGCATTTTATTGATAATGAATTATTAAGTGGAAATAGGGTAGTAAACTCATTTGAGTTACAAAAAGATAATTTTAAGAATCATATTATGTCTAATATAAAAGACAGCAATTATATGGCTATTCTAGACTTTGTTAGAAATAAAAAACATAGTTTAGCTAAAAAAACATATGGCACTATTTTAAAATTATTAAAGAAAAATAATAATAAAATATGCAATAGTATAGGAAACGGACTTTTAGATATAGAATGTGGAAAATTTGTATCCGTAGATTTTATAAATAACAAAGCAAATGATTTAATAGATATTATAAATCAAAAAGAAGATAAAATAATAGAGTATTTAGAAGAGAAATTAAAAACAAATAAATCTTTACAAGAAGTGTTGCCAGAAGAATTAATTACTACTGTTAATAATAAAATAGAAAAACAAGTTAATGACTATATAAATAAAAATCTGGAAGATTCCTATGTTGAAGATGTAATAAAAAATATAATCTTTAGAAATGAAAAAACTTATAATTATATAATGGATAAATCAATAAAAGATATAATAAGTGAAAAATCTCTCTTAAGTATACAAAATAGTGTTAAAACAGATAAGTTTATAAATATTACTCTTTTAAGTTTAAAAGAGCAATTAAATAATTATTTACAAGATTACTTAGCAAGGGAATTTCCAGAAGAAAAGAAATTTGATGAGTTATTTGATGGTAAAGTGAAAGAAAAGCTAGATAACAATATATATAATCTTACAGGTATGGTCAGCGAAAAATTAATAAGTTATATAAAAGGTAATAATGAATTAATATCTTCAACGGTAATAAAAATTGTAAGAAAAAACCTTAATTTCTTTGTTAAAATAGCATATGATTTTGCTGATGGTGATGGTCTTGTTAAGGATGTTATTAATACAGTAATAAATAATAAAATAGAGAATTTAATAGTGGAAGATAAAGATAAGTTGTCTATAATTTTATATAATTATTTGGAAAAAGAAATATATCCAAGTAAAGTTAAAGACCTAGGATTAAAATCTGCAGAAATTAATACAAGTTTACTACTAGATAGACTAGTTTTTTCACTAAAACAAAATGAAGATTTTAAAAATAATATGCATAGTACATCAGATTTAGTTATTAGTAATATTTGCGAAATAAAAGCTAAAAACATAAGCAAAATAGTTGGAGTAAGTAATATACAACAAGCTTATGATAAATATAAAGAAATAATTAATATTGTATCAAATAATATTATTGATAACTTAAATAGTAATAAAGAAGAGGCTAATGAATTTGTAAGAGTATTGGTAGAAGAAAAAGTACTGAAGCATTTTTATTCTATTAGCTTGGTAGAAGTATCATGGGAATTAAATAAGGATGATGTAACATATGTTGTAGACAATCTTTTGGAAAGCATTAATAGTAGTAAAGTTATAAATTATCATGTATTACAAATATGTAGAAATGCTTATATTTCATCAATAAGAAATAATAAATTGAGTTCTATGATAAATAGAGATATTTTAGAAAGTGATATGTATAATAGTTTAAATTTGATTTTTGAAAATAAAGACTTTAATTATAAAAATAGAGTAGTTGTGGAATCAATTATAGATATCTTACTAGATGATAAATTAAACTTTATTACAGAAGAATTTAAACTTTACACAACAAATAACATTATAGATGCAGGATTCAATACAATAGAAAGAAATATAATACCAATGTTAAGAAGCTTAGATCTTCAAAGTATAACCTTGGAAGAAGTAGATAAAATGCACCCTAAAGAAATCCATGAGTTATTTAGATCTTTTGCTGGAGATTTCTTTATAAAACTTTATATCTATGGAGGTTTTGGTTTAATATTTGGAATAAACGTGTATTTTTCAATAGTTCTATTTATAATAGATATAATATATACTAAAAGAATTGATTCAAGGGTAGAAGAATCTAAATATAAATTATTCAAAGAGTAAGGGTAAATACTTATAGGCTAATGTCTATAAGTATTTTTTTGTAAAATAAATGGATAAAATTTATAAAATTCCTAAATATAATAAAGAATTATATTTAGGAGGAACTTTAATGAAGGACTTAAAAAATTTTATAAAACCAATTATATTTTTAACTCTAGGATTACTGCTATTATCATTAGTGCGAAATGTTGATTTTGCATCTATGATGACAAAAATACAAAATAACATTCAAGAAGGATTAAAAGTCGTAAAAGTTACAGATGAGAAGTCACAAATTAATGATGAAAACTTAATTATTAAGTTTAAGGTACCTAGCATACATTATGATAATAAAGATGTGGAGAAGAGTATAAATGCATATATCAAAAAAAATATAAAAGAATATATTAATGTTCAAAGACAAATAAACAAAATGAATACATATGGTGAAAAGAAAGCTATAAATATTACTTATAGTGTGGTATTTGAAGATGAAAATATAATAAATATAATTATAGAAAAAAACACAACTTGGGGACAAAAGGATTATAAGTTAGAAAAAGATAGCTATATTTTTAACTTAAAGACAGGAGAAAGAGTATATTTAGATGAGTTTTTAAAAGGAAATGACGATTATAGCATAGTAATAACTGAAACTATTCAAAAATTAATAAATGAAAAACACCCTCTATATGGCAATTTAAATATTGATAAAAATACAAATTATTATATAGAAGATAGATATATTAATATTTATTTTAATCCATATAAACAAAGTCAAGATGATACTCAATATGAGTTTAAAATACCTTATGATGTATTTAAAAATAAAATAGAAGCATTTAATAATTTTTTTTTTAATTTCTGTTAACAGTGAAGTATTAAAAAAACAAAATAAATATTTAAAAAGTACTCTTGAAATACCGATTATAAATAGTGGGAATTCAAAGATAGATGATAAAGTTAATGGAAAAATAAAAGAAGATATTTTGAATTTTTATGAACAGTCCCTCAAAGAAGCACAAAGTTTTTTAGAGGATTTTGAATTAGATGAAAGTAATTTTGTTGCTGATGCATCTTATGAAGTGAAAAAGAATACGGGAAATGCAACTAGTATTCTTATTGAATATTATAAATATAGTGGTGGAGCTCATGGATATTATGAATATGTACCATATAATATTGATTTAAGAAATGGAGATAATTTAACTCTTAAAGACATTTTTAAAACAGATGTGGACTATAAAGAGATTATAGATAAAGAAATAGAAAATCAAATTAAAGAATTAGGCAAAAAAGATAAGGACTTAGATAAGGTTTATGATTTTTATGGAATAAAAGAAAATCAAAAGTTCTATTTAGAAGATGAAAAAATAGTCATATACTTTGATCTATATGATATAGCACCTTATGCTGCTGGGATACCTCAGTTTCCAATAATTGTAGATAATATAAAAAATCAAATTAAAGAAGAATATTTAGAAGTGGTTAAATAAAAATACTATCAGAAAAATTCTGATAGTATTTTTATTTGCTAAATTAAAGGATTTAAAGAAGCTATTTTCGTAGTTGCAACATAGATTCTAGAAATTGCATACCATGTTTTAAAATCAACAACACCTGTTTGAGGTAAGTTAAAAACTTGTTGGAATTTTTTTACGGCTTTTTCTGTTTGTTCTCCGAATACACCATCTTCAGCAACTTTTTCTATAGCTGGATAAGAGTTGGAGATAGCATTTAATTGATTTTGTATGGTTTTAACATAAGAATTGTTAGAACCTAATTGTAATGTAAATCCAGGAAATGAAACAGGTACACCACTAACTACCCTAGCTTCTGCAAAAGTTATATTATCACCATAAAAATATCTTAAAATTTCTTCGTAACTCTTGCCCTGATCACCTAAATCTTTACTCCCCCATTGTGTCATTTGGTCAGGACATTGAGATTTTTGACCGTCACAATATTGTGCAAGTAGAGGCTGTCTTGATGTAGGAGGCCTTCTGATAAAGGTATTAAATATTTCATCTACAATTACGCTTATATTATTAAAAACATTTCTGTTATGAACATACTTGTGATCATAGGCAGTAGATGAAGTTATTGTAAATTCATATCCTTTATTTCTATACCATTCTGTAAAAACTCTGTTTAGTGTGAAAGATATTATAGCTATTGTATTGGCATAAATAGTTTGAGTAGGCCATGTGGAATAAATTTCTGAAGATGCAACATTTTTTATATAATCTCGAAAAGGAACCCAATAATTTTTTGCACTAGTATTCTCAGGTAAACCATCATGAACTACAATAAACTCGGGAACTACTGGTTCATCTAAAACAACAAAACCTGTTGGTGGAGGTAGTGGTTTTAAACTACTTTCAGGTATTTTAGGAGGAAAATTTCCCCAAAGAGTGTGTTCTGGAATATCATAAATTATTTCGTTTTGTCTTTTCATACTTTTTCTTGTTGGTGCGTTTAAAGGAACATTTTGTAATGCTTCTACAACAGGTAAGATTTGAGTACCTTTTATTAATACTGTCTCAAATCCATCTGCCATAACCTCTACCATACATTCGCTATAAGGCTTTACGTTTGATGGCTGAAGAGAATATTCAATATTAGGTGCGGATAAGGTTAAGTTTCTTACCTGACCAGAAATATCAGTTTTTAAGTTTTCAAATATAGTACCTGTGTTATTTTGTTCATCATCCATACCATATATATTTATAGTGGCATCTTGTATTGGCTTATTCGTTGAAGAATTTATAACGCTAACAGTTAAAAAACCATCTTGCATATAATCACCCCTTTTAAATTAACTAGGCTGTAAATACTCTAGTTTATTCTATGAAATATATTTTATTTTGTTAAATAATAAAGTGTTAAAAAGTAAATATTAAAATTTTTTACTAATGGAGATAATAAGTATTAAATTTAAATATCTAAATATTAATATATATGCAAAGAAAGGTTATATTAAAATATGAAAATTTACATATTAGCACTAGCTGTATTACCAGTAAGTTTTTTTGTAGGATGGATTTATTTTAAAGACAAATATGAAAAAGAACCACCACTTAAATTGATAGAATATTTTTTGTTAGGAATATTAGTAAGTATATTAGCTATATTTTTAGAGTCTTATTTTAGTAAATTGAATATATTTTCTGGTACAATGGGAGCTCTATACATAGCATTTTTTGTGGCAGCATTTACAGAAGAGGGATTAAAGTCTATAATACTAATACCTGTTTTACTAAATGATAAAAATTTCAATGAAAAATTAGATGGAATAGTTTACTCTATTTTTTTATCTTTAGGATTTGCTACAATAGAAAATATTATATACTTAATGAGAGAGAGGTTAGATCTATCTTTTGAATTGGGAGTAACTAGAGGGTTAATTTCTATACCATCTCATATAATGTTTGCAATTACTATGGGATACTATATTTCAAAGTATAAATTTTCAAAAGAAGATGATAATGAAAACAATAAATATTTAATTTATGCTGTGATTATTCCCATATTACTTCATGGAGTTTTCGATTTTATCTTGATGATAGGATATAGATGGGCTATTATAGTCTTTATAGTATATATAATATTCTTATGGAAAATTAATTTAGATAAGCTAGATAGATATGCACTATACTCAAAAATAAGATTTTACAAGAAAAAAAATAAAAGTAGAAAGGGAGATAAAATTGACTAATCTACCAAAACAATTTTTAGATGAAATGAAAGATATTTTAGGAAGTGAATTTGATGATTTTCTAAAAAGTTATGATGAACCTAAAACTACAGGTTTAAGATTAAATACAATGAAAATAAATAAAGATAAATTATTAGATTTAGATTTATTTCAATTGACAAGTATTCCTTGGGCGGAGGAAGGATTCTACTATGATGAAAAAATAAATAGGCCAGGTAAAAATCCTCTTCATGAAAGTGGAGCATATTACTTACAAGAGCCTTCTGCTATGAGTGTTGTACCCAAACTAGAAGTTAAAGAGGGAGATAAGATTTTAGATCTTTGTGCAGCTCCAGGAGGAAAATCTACATATATATTATCAAAATTAAATAATACAGGGCTTTTAGTTTCTAATGAGATAAATCCAACTAGAATAAAAGCATTAGGAGAAAACTTAGAAAGATTTGGTGCAAAAAACTGCATCATAACCAATACAGATTCTACAAATTTAAAAAAAGTATTTACAGGCTATTTTGATAAAATAGTAATTGATGCGCCTTGTTCTGGTCAGGGAATGTTCAGAAAAGATCAAGTGGCAGTAGATGATTGGAGCTATAATAAAGTATTAGAATGTCAATCAATACAAAGGGACATAATAAGAGACGGATTTAAAATGTTAAAAAAAGATGGTATTTTAGTATATTCAACATGTACTTTTGCTAAAGCAGAAAATGAAGATGTTATTAATGAATTTATAAATGAAAATGAAGGTGCCAATCTTGTGTTTATGGAAAGATTATGGCCTCATAAAGTAAAAGGTGAAGGACACTTTGTGGCTAAGATAAAGAAAGATTCAGAAGAGAGATGCTCTACTAAAAAAATAAAAATAAAGCCTTTAGGAAAAGAACTAAAGGATTACAAAGTATTTGAAAAAAATTTTTTACGTAGAGAGATAAAAGGAGATTTCTATATAAAAGGAGAAAACTTATACTTATTACCAGAAAATTGCCCAGATACAAAAAAACTCAAGGTATTAAGAAACGGTCTACATTTAGGTTTACTTAAGAAAAACAGATTTGAGCCATCTCATGCTTTTTCTCATTATCTTACAATAGATGATGTTCAAAATGTTGAAGATTTAAGTATAAATGATGATAGAACGAAGGGATATTTAAGAGGAAATACAATAAAAACAGATAAGAGTAGAGGATGGGTATTAGTATCAATAGAAGGTATACCTTTGGGATGGGGAAAAGAATCTAATGGAATTTTAAAAAATCACTACCCAAAAGGTCTTAGAATTAACTATACTTAAAGTGTTGTAAGTGTAACACATTATAAATAATTACATATTATTGAGGAGATGATATTTTGAGTGAAAAAGTAAAAAAAGAGATATTTGAGTGGGTTAAGGTATTTGCATTAGCAATAGTTTTTGCTTTTATCATAACACAATTTATAAAACCAACATTAGTAAGAGGAGATTCTATGTATTCTACTTTAGAAGAAGGAGATTACTTAATCATAAATAGAATGTCTTATAAATTCAAAGAGCCTAAACGTGGAGATATTATCGTATTTGAATCTGACTTACAACAAGAGGATGGAAGTAGCAAGGATTTGGTAAAAAGAGTTATAGGTGTAAGTGGAGATAAAGTTAAGATAGAAAATTCTAAAGTATATGTTAATGGAGAAGAATTAGTTGAATCTTATATTCATGATGAAGTTACAGAAGGTGATGTAGATACTGTTGTCCCAAAAAATTCTGTATTTGTATTGGGGGATAATAGAGAAATAAGTTTAGATAGTAGATATGAGAGTGTAGGTTTTATTGATGACTCAGACATATTAGGTAAAGTTTTTGTTAGGTTATATCCTTTTAATAAGATCGGTTTACTAGAATAATAATAATCGTAAAGGGGTAGTTAAAATGAAGCAATTAAATTTAACTATAGAAGATGAAAAAAAAGTTTTTTTAATTGAAGATAGCTTACTAGGCATAAAACTAGAAGATATTGCTTGTAAAATTGAAGAAAATTATACTGGCTATATAGCTTTAGCATCTGTAAATAATAAATTAAAAGAATTAACAACACTGATATCGGATGATTGCAATATTAAATTTTTAGATACTAATAATAGTGATGGATATAGAGTATATTCTAGATCCTTAACACTCGTATTTATAATGGCCTGTGAAGAACTTTATAAAAATTGTAAAGTAAGTATAGAACACTCTTTATCAAATGGTTTATATTGTGAAGTTAGGACAGATAGAACATTAAATGATAAAGATAGAGATGTTATTAAATTAAAAATGCAAGAAATTATAGAGGCAGACTATAAAATTGAAAAGACAATTGTAACTAAAAAGGAAGCAATTAAATTTTTCAATGAACATAATATGAAAGATAAAGCAGAATTATTAAAATATAAGGAACATGATGATATAAAAATTTATAAATGCAAAAATCATGTGGATCATTTTTATGGACACATGTTACCATCTACAGGTTATCTAAAAACATTTGATGTTTTAAAATATGAAGGTGGATTTATATTACTTGGACCTAGAGAAGAAGAAAAGTTTAAAGTTAGAGAATTTATTCCTCAACCAAAACTATCAAATATTTATTTAGAAATGGAAAATTGGTCTACCCTAATGGGTGTAGATACAGTATTATCTTTAAATAATATAATAGAAAATGGAACATATGGAGACATAATAAGAATAGTTGAAGCTTTACAAGAAAAAAAATTAGGGCAAATAGCAGATATAATAAAACAAGAAAACAAAAGAATAATATTAATTGCAGCACCATCATCTTCTGGAAAAACTAGTTTTGCTCATAGGTTATCAATACACTTGAAAGTAAATAATTTACAGCCTATATCAATCTCGTTAGATGATTATTTCGTAGATAGAGATAAAACACCATTAGACGAATTTGGCAATTATGATTTTGAATCTATATATGCAATAAATTTAGATAGATTTAATAAAGATTTAAGTGATTTATTAGAAGGAAAAGAAGTGACCATTCCAAGATTTAACTTTAAAAAGGGTATAAGTGAAGAAGGTAAAAAACTTAAAATAGAGAAAAATCAACCAATAATATTAGAAGGTATTCATGGCTTAAATCCAATTCTAACATCATCAATACATGACAAGGAGAAGTTTAAAATTTATCTTAGTGTATTAACACAGTTAAATTTAGATGCTCATAATAGAATACCTACTACAGATTTAAGGCTGATAAGACGTATTGTAAGGGACAATGAGTTTAGGGGTCATAATGCTACAAGAACAATATTAACTTGGAATTCTGTAAGAAGAGGAGAAAAACAAAATATATTTCCGTATCAAGAAGAAGCTGATATGATTTTTAACTCATCTTGTGTGTATGAGTTGGCAATTTTAAAAGCTTATGTTAAACCTTTATTAGAAGAAATAGACTCAAGTAGTGAAGCTTATAGTGAAGCTAATAGGCTATTAAAATTCCTTCAGTATTTTGTGGAGCTTAAAGATATATCAGATTTACCACCTACATCAATAATTAGAGAATTTATAGGTGGAAGTAAAATAGTTGATTAAAACGAACTTTATAGTTCGTTTTTTTGTTGAATTTTATTAATTATATGTTTTAAAATATTATAATAAATTATTATATAATAAAAATAGTGTACATAAACTTTATATTCAATTATTAATTTATATATTAATATAACAAAAAATAAGTGCTATTATGACAAAAATCATGTGATTTTATATAAAAATAAAAGGTAAGATAAAAAAATATAAAAAAAATAAAAAAATAAGTTTAAATATGTATAATCTTTTGACAATTATATACACTTAATATATAATGGGATTATATTAAATAAAAATATTTTAGGGGTGGAATATATGAAAGATGTATTAGTATTGAGAGATTTAGATTGTATAAAAGCAATTGCTCATCCTCGTAGGGTAGATATTTTGAAAACGTTTGATAAGGAACCTCTATCAGCAAAACAGTTATCAGAAATATTAGATGAGCCACATGCAAAAATTAACTATCATATCAAAACACTTTATAATGTGGGGATTTTAGAATTAGTTGAAGAAAAGATTAAGTCAGGTATTGTAGAAAAATATTACTATCCAACTGCAAATAATATAGTTATTAGTAGAAAAATAATAGATTATACTTTAGAGCAAGAAATAGATACAGATTTTGTATCTATATCAGATTTTGAAGATACGATAGAATCGTTCTATGATGCAGCTGAAGCGGGAGCTTTAAATGGGGACAGCATTTTAGAATATGACAATGTATTATTAACAGAAGAAGAAGTGTCTGAACTAAGAAGTGCATTCAAAGTTAAAGTTAATGAAATAATTGCAAAAAGAGATAATAATAGAGAAAATGAAAAGAAACATGATGTAGTAATGTTTGCAATTCCTTCACAAATTAAATAAGTAGACTATAAAAAGTATCAATTTCATATTGATACTTTTTTGTTAAAAAAATGACATTCAAGAACATATCAAGAATAGTGACATGTTATATGAAAATAATATAGTATTATACTATACATAATAAGGAGGTTGGATAGTTGAGAAGTCTTGGAAATACAAATATGATAATCAAAGAAGTTGGATTTGGGGGAATACCTATACAGAGAATTACTCAAGAAGAAACAAGTAAAGTTATTGAAGAATTAATAAATCAAGGTATTAATTTTATAGATACAGCAAGAGGATATACTGTAAGTGAAGAGTATATTGGAAATGCAATTGAAGGTAGAAGAGAAAAGTTTTATATTGCAACTAAAAGTATGTCTAGAAATTATGAGGATATGAAAAGAGATATAGATATAAGTTTAAAAAATCTAAAAACTGATTATATTGATTTGTACCAAATACATAACCTTAAAATAGAAGAATACAATACTATTTTTAATGATGGGAAAGCATATAGAGCTTTATTAGAAGCAAAAGAAGAAGGTAAAATAAGACATATAGGAATAACTAGTCATAGCTTGGAAACCATATCAAAAGCTGTGGAAGATGGAAAATTTGCCACTATACAATTTCCATACAATATTGTTGAAGATCAAGCAGATGAAGTTTTTAGAAAAGCTTATGAAAAGGGAATAGGAACGATTACCATGAAACCTCTAGCTGGGGGAGCTATAGATGATGGTCCTCTGGCTATAAAATATATATTATCAAAAGAATATATTGATGTGGCTATTCCAGGAATGAATACAATTGAACAAGTAAATGAAAATGTTTCTGTAATAAACAATAAAGAGCTAACTTATGAAGATGAATTAAAGATTGAAAAAATCAGAAAAGATTTAAGTGGAAATTTCTGCAGAAGATGTGAATATTGTCTTCCATGTCCTAAAAACATAAATATACCACAAAACTTTTTGTTGGAAGGATACTATACAAGATATAATCTGAAAGAATGGGCATTAGAAAGATATGAATCACTAGATGATGCTAAGGCTAGTAAATGTATAGAATGTGGTATTTGTGAAGAAAAATGTCCTTATAATTTACCAATTAGAAGTATGCTTAAAAATGTATGTGAGAAATTAGAAAATAGATAGATTAAAAAGCAGCAATTACATCTTAGATGTTTTAGCTGCTTTTTTTTAGAAAATATTTAATTCTAATTTTTTTGATAAATCTTCAAGTACGTTTAATCCACCAATACTATTTCCTTTATTGTCTAATGCAGGTCCAAATACACCTATACCCATTTTTCTTGGAACAGATGCCATTATTCCTCCCCCTACACCAGATTTGGCTGGAATTCCGACTCTAAGAGCAAACTCGCCGGAAGCATCGTACATTCCGCAAGTAACCATAAATGTTTTTACCATTCTAGATATATTTTCACTTATTATACGTTCACCAGTTTCTATATCGATACCATAGTTTGAGAATAGTAAACCAATTCTAGCTAAATCAACTGCATCAACTTCAACAGAACATTGTTTAAAGTATAAATCAAGTGTTTCTTCCACATCTCCTTCTATAAATCCATCATTTTTTAATAAATAACCCATGGCTCTATTTCTATCGCCAGTTAATTTTTCAGATTTATAAACTGATTTATTTATTTCAATAGAGTCATTTTTAGCAAGTTTTCTGAAGAATGATAACATACGTTCTTCTTTTTCTTGTAGATTTTTTCCTTTAATTAGAGAAGTAGTTACTATTGCTCCAGCATTTATCATTGGATTGCAAGGTTTTTTAGTATCGTTAGTTTCTAACTTCATTATAGAGTTAAAAGGGTCTCCACTTGGTTCCATACCTACCTTAGAAAAAACATAGTTCCACTCATTATCCATTAAAGCCATAGCTAAGATTATAGGTTTTGATATACTTTGGATAGTAAATTTTTTATTATAATCACCAGCACAGTAAATGTTATTATCTTTATCTATTACACATATGCCCAAATCATTCCTATTTGCATTTTTTAATTCGGGAATATAACTAGCAACTTTTCCGTTATCTGTACACTTTTTATTTGATAGAATTATATCATTCAATATATTTTGCATATTAAGAGTCCTCCATATATTCATATTTTAATAAAAAATTATCTTTAAAAAATATAAAATAATATTAAATTTAATCATTTCGTTATAAAACAAATTATTTTGAAATAATGTTGTATGTAACATTATACTTTGAAACTGGATAAAGTTCAATTTCAACTCTTGGATTTTCTTTATCAATATAATCAAATAATAAAACAGGCTTTAATTGTTTGTCATTTTTTATAATACCGCTTTTTTCTATTCCATCACAAATACTTTTTGGATAGTTATGTAAATCCCCCATTATTTTATTGGGGAAGTATAATTTCATAACCGTTATTAAGTCTTCTTCTATAACTTCACCTTCATATTGTGTGTTTATGTATCCAGCTATCATATTTTCATAAGCTACGTATTTAGAATATTTCCCCTTTGATGGCATCCAAGCTTGACCATGAACGTTATGCAGTTTAAAATTAGACTTACTAATAGGTCTTCCTGGGATTGTTAGTTTAATCAAATTATCACTTCCTTATCATTAGTTTATTATAAAACTAAAGAGGATTTAAAGAAAGGATATTTTATGAATAAAGATGAAATTAAAAAAATTTTTCATAATAAAGGACTAGATGTTGTGGGAGTTGCACCTATAGGTCCCTATTATGAATTAAGAAAAACATTAGAAGCAAAAGTTAATGCAAATCTTGTAACAGGTATGGAAGAACCTGATATAGAAAAAAGAATAAATCCAAAATTAATTATGGAGGATGCATCGTCTATTATAGTATGTGCATTTCCTTATTATATAGAACAAAATCAGGAATCAAACATATCGAAATATTGCTATGGACTAGATTATCATTTAGTAATAAAAGAGAAACTAGATAATATATGCCATGAAATAAAAAAAATAGATGAAAGTTTTAATTATAAAATTTTTGCGGATAATGGACCTTTAGTAGATAGGTATTTAGCCTATTTAGCAGGTATTGGCTATTATGGAATTAATAATAATATTATTACAGATAAATATGGTTCTTACGTGTTTATTGGATATATAGTAAATAATTATGACCTTGAACCTGATAAACCTACAAATAAAACATGTAAAAAGTGTAATAAGTGTGTAGAATATTGTCCGGGAAATGCTCTAGGGGGAAATTACAAAATGGATCCTAAAAAATGTGTTTCATTTATAACTCAAAAGAAAGAGGAGCTTACCTTAGCAGAAGTGGCAAAAATGAAAAAAAATAAATCAATATTTGGATGTGATATATGTCAACAAGTTTGCCCTCATAATAAAGATATATGCGAAAGTAATATTGAAGAATTTACCGTTAATTTGATAACGAGTTTAAATGAAGAAGAAGTTAATAAAATATCAAATAAAGAATTTAAGCGAAGATATAAGGATAGGGCATTTAGCTGGAGAGGAAGAAATATTATAAAAAGAAATATGGATATATTGAAAGAAAAGTCTATGAAGTGATAAATCATAGGCTTTTTATTTTTAGAAAATTATTAAGTCAAATTAAAGAGGACTAATACATATAATTTATTAAGTTTATAAGAGAGTATAATCTTAGTTCATATAAATAGGGGATGGAAAGGGGAATAATATGCAAAAATTTAATAATACATCAGAAATAGAACCTTTAAAAGATTTTTTAGGTCAGGACAGAGCAGTAACAGCTATGGAGTTGGGTTTGAAAATAGATAATCCTGCATATAACATATATATAGCAGGTGACCCTGGAACAGGAAAAAGCACTTATACCATGAAAATATTAGACGAATATTCTAGGGATAAAAATAATCATAAGGATTGGTGTTATGTATATAATTTCGATAATCCAAGGGAGCCTATTGTAATAAGTTTAGAAAGAGGCATGGGGAAAATATTTAAAGATGATATAGAAGAAATGATAGATAAGTTGTTTGAAGAAATAAAAGAAGCATTTGATAGTGAAGAATACGAGGTAAATAAAAATACATTATTGGAACAATACGAAATGCAAAAGGAAGATTTGATAAAAAAGATAAAAACTTATGGAGAAGAAAAAGGATTTAAGCTCAAAAGTAGTAAAGTAGGAATGGTATTTGTTCCTTTAAATGAAAATTTTGAAGAAGAAGTATCTTCAGAAGAGTTTTTTAAAATAAAAAAAGAATTAGAAAATATGGCAATAAAGGTAGTTTACCAGATAAGAGAAATTGAGGAAAATATAAAAATTATAATGATTGAAATAGAAGATGAAGTTGGAAAATTAGTTGTGGATCCTCACATTGAAGAACTAAAAGAAAAGTATGAAAACTATGATAAAATTGTAGATTATATTAATAAAGTTAGAGAAGATATACTAAAAAATTTAGAACTATTTTACTTAGATGATGAGGAAATTAGGGAGTATTATAATAAGGATTCTTTCTTAAAATATGCAGTAAATTTATTTGTAGATAATGAAAATAATGAAACGGCACCTATCATTGTTGAATCCAATCCAAGTCCGTCGAATTTATTTGGTAAAGTTGAGTATGATTATAATAGTGGTAATATAAAAACTGATTTCATGAAAATTTTCTCTGGCTCTTTACAAAAAGCTAATGGAGGATATTTAGTTTTATATGCTCAACAACTTTTATCTTATCCACTATCATGGGAACTTTTAAAAAGAGCTATACAGTCACAAAAAATTCCTATGGAGACAAAGGTATCAATAGAGCCTGAAGAAATACCACTAAATTTGAAAATTATATTAATTGGAAGTAATTATATTTATGATGCGCTTTACAGATATGATAGTGAATTTAGTAAGTGTTTTAAAATATTTGTAGATTTTGATAATGAAATGGATAGAAGCCAAGTCACAGAATATGGAATGGCAAAATTTGTAGCGTTTCAATGTGAAAAAAATAAATTTAAGCATTTTACTTATGAAGCTGTGGAGGGTGTTATAAAACATAGTACTCGATTAGTAGGAAATAAGAAAAAATTATCAACAGACTTTAATAAATTGCTTGAAATAATAACAGAAGCTGATATTTTTGCAACGTTAGAAAATAAAGAGTTTGTGGAAAAGAAACATGTGGAAATAGCCATATTAGAAAAGCGTAAGCGTTTAAATAAAATAGAAAATAAGATTGATGAATTTATTGAAGATAATACGATAATGATTGATACTGAAGGTAGCAGAGTTGGTGTTATAAATGGATTGTCTGTTCTTGGTATGGGGGAGTATTCCTTTGGAAGACCCTCAAGAATTAGTGTAACTACTAGTATGGGAAATAGAGGTATAATAAATATAGAAAGAGAAGTAAAAATGAGTGGACCAATACACAATAAAGGGGTACTTATTTTACAAGGTTATTTAACAGAAGAATTTGCTCAGGAGTATCCTTTATCAGTAAATGCATATATTTGTTTTGAGCAAAATTATGGAGGTATAGATGGTGATAGTGCTACTTTAGCAGAACTATGTGCATTATTATCTTCTTTAAGTGAAATACCTATAAAACAAAATATAGCAGTTACAGGTTCTTTAAACCAAAAAGGAGATATACAAGTTGTTGGTGGAATAACAGAAAAAATTGAAGGATTTTATAATGTATGTAAAAAAAGAGGATTTGAAGATAAAGTTTATGGTGTGATTTTACCAAAAGATAATATGAATAATCTAATTCTTTCAGATGAAATGGAAAAAGCAGTAAAAAATGGATGTTTTAAAATTTATCCTGTGAGCAAAATAGAAGAAAGTGTAGAAATTTTAATGGATAAAATGTTTGAAGACATTAAAAAATTGGTAAAAGAAAAATTAGATACTTATAATAAGTCAAGAGAATCAAAAAAGGAATAAGTAAATTGATATAATAAAAAGCAAGAACTTAATAAGTTTTTGCTTTTTTAATACAAAAAACCAAAAAATTGAGAATTATTACTTTGTTATAGATTGACTAAATTGATAGATAATAAAAATAAAAGATAAAATAAGGGGGAAAATAAATGAAAGATGTAAATAAAATATTAGACAAGTTAGAGACAATTTATCCAGATGCTCATTGTGAATTAGAGCATACTACAGCTTTTGAATTATTAATAGCTACTATATTATCTGCCCAGTGTACTGATGTTAGAGTTAATATGGTAACAAGGGAACTTTTTAAGAAGTATAATACGCCAGAGGATTTTGCAAATTTATCAGAAGAGAAAATAATGGAAGAGATAAAAACTTGTGGTCTTTACAAAAGTAAAAGTAAAAAAATTAAGGCTACATCAGAAATGATATGTAGAGATTATAATGGTGAAGTTCCAGATACTTTAGAAGAACTAACAAAACTTCCTGGTGTGGGAAGAAAAACAGCAGATGTAGTATTAAGCAATGCATTTAATAAAGATGCTATAGCAGTAGATACACATGTTTTTAGAGTTTCAAATAGGATAGGTATGGTTCATACAAAAACTCCAGAAAAAACTGAGTTTGCTCTTATGGATGTTATACCAAAACATAGGTGGTCTCATTCTCATCATGTATTAATATTTCATGGCAGAAGAATGTGCAAGGCAAGAAAACCACAATGTGAGTTATGCCCAATAAAAGATAATTGTGATTTTTATCAAGGAAAGGAATGATACTATTGAAAAGACTTAAGATTGCAATATTTTTATCATTATTAATTGTATTCTTAGGCAATGTAGTCTTAAGTAATGCAATTGAACTTGAAGGAAAAATACACAAAAATATTTATGTTAGAGATATTGATTTATCTAATTTAACAAAAGAAGAAGCTATGGAAAAAATAAATAAAACACTTGATGATAATAATTCTTTTTCACTAAATTTTAATGGCAAAAAATATGTTTTTTTAAAAAATGATATAGAAACAGATTATGATGTAAAAGAAGTAGTTGAGAAAGCATATAGCATTGGTAGAGATAAAGATATTATAGCTAATATAAAAACTAAAAGTAGTTTGACCATGGGTAAAAAGGTAATGTTAGATTATAGCATTACTTATGATGAAAAAAAATTAGATAAATACCTAAAAGAGTTGAATAAAAAAATATATATAAAACCAACAAATGCAACTATAAGAATAATAAATGATAAAATTGTTATAACTAAAGAAAAAAATGGACATGAACTAAATAAAGATGAATTAAAAAAAACAATAATTAGAAAGATAAAAAACTTAGATAATGAAGATGAAATTATACCTACTGTAGCAGTTAAACCATTTTATTCTTATAATAACTTAAGTGAGATTAATACTGCTTTAGGAAGCTTTGAGACTTATTTTAATGTTAACAATTATAATAGATCAAATAACATTAAGTTGGCAGCAAACGCAACAAGTAACATATTATTAGACAAAGGAGAAATATTTTCTTTTAATTCATATATACAAAAATCTCATATTAATAAGTATTTAAAAGAAGCTCCTGTTATAATTAATGGAAAACAAGAAAAAGGAATAGGAGGAGGTATGTGCCAAGTATCTAGCACTATTTATAATGCAGCTTTATATTCAGGCATGAAAATAAATAATGTGAGAAATCATTCTATACCAAGTCCTTATATTGAAATGGGAAGAGATGCTACTGTATCAGGTGGAACTATAGATTTAAAATTTTCTAATAAATTTGATAGTCCTATTTTTATACACAATCAGATTATAGGAAATAAGATTGTTTGTACTATTTATGGAAATAAAAAAGATAATAAAGATATTGAAATCATAACAGAAACTACGGATATATTTTATAATAGGATAATTAGGAAAAATAGTGAAAAATATGAATTAGGTGTAAAAACTATTGAACAAGAAGGTCGAAAAGGATACAAAGTTCAAACTTATAGAGTGTATAAAAGTACATTAGGAAATAAAACAGAATATATAGGTCAAAGTTATTATCCGCCTCAAGATAGAATTATTGTATATGGAACAAGAGAGTTAAGAAAGTGATGCTTAAAAAAGCAACTTTAATTAAAAGCATTTTCTGTTATAATGTATTTAGGAAAATATTGAAGTTGCTTAAAATTAAGCAAAATTGATAGATTAGTTAATTTAAACGGAGGAGCGTTATGTCAATAAACGTAGTATTAGTAGAACCTGAAATACCTCAAAATACAGGTAATATAATAAGAACTTGCGCTAATACAGGTGCAACTTTACATTTAATAAGACCCCTAGGTTTTTCATTAGAAGATAAATATTTAAAAAGAAGTGGATTAGATTATTGGGATATATCTGATATAAGATACTATGATAGTTTAGAAGAATTATTTGAAAAATACCCTGAAGGAAAGTATTTTTATTCTACAACGAAAACGAACCAATCTCATTCAGATATGAAATTTGAGGATGGTTGCTTTTTAGTTTTTGGAAAAGAAACAAAGGGATTACCAGAAACTCTATTAAAGGAAAATAAAGACACATGTATGAGAATACCTATGTTAAAATTAGAAAAGGCAAGATCTTTAAATTTATCAAATTCAGTTGCCATAGTTGTTTATGAAGCTTTAAGACAAATAGGTTATCCGAATATGAGATAATGACAAAGAAAGGAGATTAACGAGATGAATGATATTAAAATAATATGTGATAGTTTATCTGATGTTAACAAAGAGTACTTAGAAAAGTATGACATAGATGTGGTACCATTAACACTTATAATTAATGGAAAAGAATATAGAGATAGTATAGATATGAAACCGGAGGAATTTTATAAGATTCTAAGGGAGGAAAATGTATATCCAAAAACTTCTCAAGCTACTTATGCTCAATTTAAAGAAATTTTTGATAAATATACAAAAGATGGGAAGAAAATATTATATATATCGGGATCCGCAGCAGCTACAGGAACATGTCAAAGTGCTATAATGGCTAAAAATGATACTGAGGGCCAAATATATATATATGATAGTAATAATTTAACTTTTGGGGCAGGTTTCTTTGTCGTTAAAGCAGCTGAAATGATAAATGAAGGTAAAACAATAGAAGAAGTATTTAAAGCTTTAGATGAAATTAAAGAAAAATATATTCTTATGTTTTCAGTAGATACTTTAGAATATCTAAAAAAAGGTGGTAGAATATCTTCGACTAAGGCAACGGTAGGTGGTTTATTAAATATAAAACCTATATTAGAGGTGAAGGACGGATTAGTTTCTCAAGTGAGTCAAGTAAGAGGAAAGAAAAATGTACTAAGTAAAATGATTGAATGCATTAAAGAAAGGTTAGGAGACGATTTAGAACAAGAAGAAGTTTACATAGGATATAGTGATGATTTAAAAGAAAGAGAAAAACTGACTGAAATAGCTAAAGAAGTTTTTAA
The DNA here is from genome assembly GCF_051148895.1 of Terrisporobacter vanillatitrophus. Lineage (GTDB taxonomy): Bacteria > Bacillota > Clostridia > Peptostreptococcales > Peptostreptococcaceae > Terrisporobacter > Terrisporobacter vanillatitrophus. Next base: position 3,735,878 of record NZ_CP154625.1, on the reverse strand, counting down.
ACCAAAAAAAATAGGATATTTTATAATAGGAACTTGTGTTGGAGCACATTCAGGTCCTGGTGTAGGTGGAATATTAGTATTTAAAAATAGATAAATTAAGGAGGTATTAATAACCTCTTTTTTTATGCAAAAATATCTAGGCAAATATACTAAATATGTAATAAAATGATAAAATACCTTGGGAATAAAATATTAATATGTAAATAAATTATAATATAGTGTATCATATTTAAAGAAATAACCGATAATTTGATGAAAAATGTAAAAAAAGATTTAAAATAGTATAGATAAAATATGAAAAATAGTATAAAATAAAGAACATAAGAGACAAAATACTTATATTTTTCAGGAGGGACTTATGAAATTAAAAAAATTAGTAGCTTTATCACTAACAATGGTAATGTCTGTAGGGTTATTAGTTGGGTGTGGATCTAAAAAAGATGAAGCATCGAAAGATGTTGTAAAAATAGGTATGATAACTGATGTTGGTGGTGTACATGATGAATCATTTAACCAATCTTCATGGGAAGGTTTACAAGCAGTTGAAAAAGAATTAGGAAAAGATAAAATTGAAGTTAAAGTTTTAGAATCAAAACAAGACTCAGATTATACTCCTAATATAGAACAATTCGTTGATGATGAAATGGATTTAATAATAGGTGTTGGATATAAATTAGAAAAAGCTATAGAAAAAGCATCTAAAGATTATCCAGATCAACAATTTGCAATAATAGATTGTGCTTATGAAACACAACCAGAAAATGTAACTTCTTTATTATTTGAAGATAACGCTTCAGCTTACTTAACAGGATTAATAGCTGGTAAAATGACTAAAACTAATGAAGTTGGTTTTATAGGTGGTATGGAAGGTGTAGTTATATCTAAATTCGAAAACGGATTTAAAGCTGGTGTTAAAGATGCTAATGAAAAAGCAAAAATATCAGTACAATATGCAAACAGTTTCTCTGATCAAGCTTTAGGAAAATCTATAGCTAATCAAATGATTAAAAATGGTGTAGACGTAGTATTCCCAGCTGCAGGTGCTGTTGGAACTGGTGCTATAGAATCAGTTAAAGAAAACGGAAAAATGGCTATAGGTGTTGATAGAGACCAAAATGAATTAGCTCCAGATAATGTAATAACTTCAGCTATGAAAAACATAGATGTTGCTGTTGGAAACTTAGCAAAAGCATTTGTTGATGGATCTTACAAATCAGGTGAAGTTATAATAGGATCATTAGCAACAGGAGGAGTTGGTATAGCTCCAACTTCAGACAAAAATGTTCCAGCTGACGTATTAGAATATGTTGAAGCTAAAACTAAAGAAATAGTTGATGGAAAAATAAAAGTTCCAGCAACTGATGAAGAATACAAAGAATTATACGAAAAATAAAAATCCTAGAGTATAAATTCTTAAAATACATATTCCACCAAAGAATATATATTCTCTGGTGGAATATTTTTTTGATATATTATTTAATTGTAATAAATAATGTAATACATATGATAAAAATATGGTAAATTCTTATAATTGTTGGCAAAAAGTATATAAAATGATATAATTGTTAAGTTAAATATTACATACTAATTACAATCTAATATTTAAATGATACACTAATTAACAATGAAAATAGTTAAAAATCATATAATATTTTATCTGATAAATATGGAATCTATAAAAATTAATTTGGCTTAACAAATAGATTATATGATTTATGGATAATATATAGATATATTATCCGTTTTTTTATTATGAAAAATATGGTCAGACAAGGAGGACAAACAAAGCTATGAATAACAATAGCATCGACTACAGTCAAAAAGTTGTTGAAATGAAAAATATAACTAAAAAATTCGGCGACTTCATAGCAAATGACAACGTTAATTTGACTGTACATAAAGGAGAAGTACATGCGCTTTTAGGAGAAAATGGAGCAGGTAAGTCTACTCTTATGAATATATTATATGGACTTTATAACCCTACATCAGGAGAAATTTATATTAATGGTGAATTAGTAGATATAAGCAATCCAAACGTAGCTATATCAAAAGGAATAGGTATGGTTCATCAGCATTTTATGCTTGTTCAACCATTTACAGTAGCTGAAAATATAGTACTAGGAACAGAGCCAACAAAAAATGTAGGTGCTCTAGATATTAAAAAAGCCATAGATGATGTTAAAGAAATATCAGCAAAATATGGGTTATTCGTTGATCCTATGGCTAGAATTGAAGATATAACAGTAGGTATGCAGCAAAGAGTTGAAATATTAAAGGCATTATATAGAGGTGCAGAAACTTTAATTCTTGATGAACCTACAGCAGTGTTAACTCCACAAGAAATAACAGAACTTATTAATATTATTAGAAATCTTACAAAGGAAGGTAAGTCAGTAATAATAATTACTCATAAACTTAAAGAAATAAAATCTATAGCAGATTATTGTACTGTAATTAGAAGAGGTAGATACATAGACACTGTAAAAGTAGCAGATGTAACGGAAAATGACTTGGCAGAAAAAATGGTAGGTAGGGAAGTTAACTTCAAGGTTGACAAAAAAGAAGCAAACCCAACTGAAACAGTTTTATCAATTAGAGGCTTAGTAGTAAAAGACAACAGAAGAATAAAAGTTGTTGATGGGCTATCTTTAGAAGTGAAAGCTGGGGAAATACTTGGAATAGCTGGTATAGACGGAAACGGTCAATCAGAATTAGTTGAAGCACTTACTGGTCTTAGAAAAGTCGAATCTGGTCTTATAGAAATAAATGGACAAACAGTGGTAAATAACAAGCCAAAGCAAATCTTCAAAAAGGGGATAAAAAATATTCCAGAAGATAGACAAAAGAGAGGTCTTGTTTTAGATTATACAGTTGCGGAAAATGTTGTTTTACAAAACTACAAAGAAAATAAGTATTCAAAAAATGGAATATTAAATATTGAAGCAATCAATAAAAAAGCTGAAGAAATAATTGAAAGATTTGATGTTAGACCAAATGATCTTAATGCTAAAGCAAGAGGATTATCAGGTGGTAACCAACAAAAGGTAATCATAGGTAGAGAAGTAACAAATATAGAAGATTCTAGAGAAAACAGTCAAGAACCGCAATTATTAATAGCTACTCAACCAACAAGAGGATTAGATGTAGGTGCTATTGAATTCGTTCATAAATCATTAGTTGATCAAAGAGATGCAGGAAATGGAGTACTTCTAGTCTCTTTAGAACTTGATGAGGTTATGAATGTTTCTGATAGAATAGCAGTTATTTACGAAGGCCAAATAGTTGGTATATTAGATGCAAAAGATGCAGATGAAAATAAGCTTGGAATGATGATGGCAGGAGGTGACTGTAATGGAAAATAGCTTAAAAACTAAGAAAAAATCTTTTATAGACGATGCTGTTAAGTTTTCATTCTTATCAATCCTTCTAGGTTTACTTGTTGGAGCAATAGTTCTTCTTATTTCAGGAAATAGTCCTATAGAAGCTTATGGAGCTATGATAGAGGGTATAATTGGAAAGCCAAAATACATAGCATGGACTATAATAAAGGCCACACCATATATTCTTACAGGTCTTTCTATAGCCTTTGCTTTTAAGACAGGGTTATTTAATATAGGTGCAGAAGGTCAATTTATAATAGGTGCATTAGTTGCCACATTAGTAGGATATAGCATTAACTTACCAGCTATAATTCATATCCCATTAACAATAATTTTAGCTGGTCTTGCAGGAGGACTTTGGGGCTCAATAGCAGGTTTTCTAAAATCTAAGTTTGGAATAAATGAGGTTATAGCAACAATAATGTTAAACTGGATTGCTTTTTACTTAAGTAATTTTATGGTATCAAATTCATTTATATCAGTACCAAATAGTGAAGCTTCAGTAAATATACAAGATAGTGCAAGTATAAGTATAGATTGGTTGAAAAGTTTAGTTGGACCAGCTACTAGTGTTAACTGGGGTATAGTTATATCAATAGCACTAGTATTTGTGATATGGTTTATATTAACAAAAACTACTTTAGGCTTCGAACTTAGAGCAGTTGGTCACAATAAAGATGCAGCAGAATATGCTGGTATAGACGTTGGCAAATCAATATTAAAATCAATGGCTATAGCAGGTTTATTAGCTGGAGTTGCAGGTGCAATACAAGTTATGGGGGTAACTCATAATATAACAGTTCTTGCAGCACAAGAAGGATATGGATTTGATGGTATAGCTGTTGCCTTAATAGCAAACAGTAATCCTATAGGAGTAATATTCTCAGGACTATTATTCGGTGCATTCAAATACGGTGGAATAAAAATGCAATCAGTTGGAGCGCCATCAGAAGTAATAAATATAGTCATAGGGTCAATTGTATTCTTTATCGCGTTAAGTAATGGATTAAGAATGTTATATATAAAAATGAAACAAAAGAAAGCAAAAGGGGGTAACGCATAATGCAAGATTTAGCGATTATAATTAGTACAACGTTGATGTATTCAACTCCCCTTATATATACAGCATTAGGCGGAGTATTCTCTGAAAACTCAGGTATAGTTAATATAGGTCTAGAAGGTATGATGACAATAGGAGCATTTGCAGGAGCAGCAGCTGGTTTTCTAACAGGTAATCCTTGGTTAGCTTTCTTAGTAGGAGGATTAGCTGGAGCATTCTTTGCGTTAATACATGCTTTTGCAACTGTTAACTTTAATGCAGACCACACAATATCAGGTGTTGCAATAAACTTATTAGCTCCAGGTTTTGCTTTATTTGTAGCGAAAATAATGTTTGATGGAGCAACTACAACTCCAACAATACCAATGGAGAATAAAATACCAAGAATATTTAATGGGACATTTCCAGCAGGTAGTGTATTAGATACAATATTTAATAACTATGCAACTGTATACCTTGCATTTATATTAGTAATAGTAGCATACTATGTTTTATACAAAACTAAATTTGGTCTTAGAATAAGATCAGTTGGTGAACATCCAGGTGCTGCAGATACATTAGGAATAAATGTTTCTAGAGTAAGATATAGTGCAGTTTTAATATCTGGATTTTTAGCAGGGCTAGGAGGAGCTTCAATGTCACTTGCATTAGTTTCTTCATTTAGACCTACACTAGTATCTGGACAAGGATATATAGCTATGGCAGCTGTTATATTCGGAAAATGGAGACCTCAATGGGCGTCACTTGCTTGTCTATTATTCGGTTTCTCAACAGCGTTATCTGTATACTTCGGAAGTCCAACATTACCATTTACAATAAATGAAAACTTATTATCTATGATACCTTATGTTGTAACATTAATAATATTAGTATTATTCGTTAAGAGTTCTAAGGCTCCGTCAGCTTTAGGAAATCCTTACAAAAAAGGTGAAAGATAATTAATTTAAAGCTATGAAAATTAAATTTTCATAGCTTTTTTACGTATTTCTATGTATAGAAAAATATATTTAATTTCAACTTATAAAATTTAAAAAAATGTTTAATAATATAACTATCGGTAAAATTATAAATAATTTATCGGGGTAAAGTGTATTAAAACTATGACAATACAATAAAAAACAATGTATTAAACTAGAATAAGTTTCTTTTAATTATTTGGAAGGGGCGATACAATGACAGACAGAATGATGCAAATAAGTTTTTTACCCCAAGATGTAGGACTAATTAAAGAATTTTTCCATGGAAAGAATTACTCTAAATTGATTAGTTACGATAAAACTTTAGACAGTATGTATGTAGATATGTCTAAAATGAAAAGTTGTGACACACTTTGCTCTGGTATTGCAGATTTAATAATAAGTTTAATAAAAGAAAGAGATTTAAAAGAATACATATGGAAAACTTACATTAATATAAGTGAAGAGGATAAAAAAAGTGTATATATAGAAGCTGTAAATTTATTTGATAAAAAAGAAGATTTTATAAAAGAAACTATATACAGTAAAGTAAATGAATTTATTATAGAAAATAATGATTTAAATTTAGAGGGATTTGTTAAATTTAGAATGAAAGATTTTATTAGCTATATTTCTATATTAAGTGATATTGCAATGGAAGAACATTTAATAAAAAGGGATAAAAAAGAGTTTCTAGATTCTTTAAAATATTTCATAGATATACAAGAAGAAAAGATGGAACTACTTAGAATTACAATCATGAAAGATGGCAATTTTGTATTAAGTGATGAAAATGGAAGAGAGCTTGAACATTTTAATAATGAGGAAATTATGAATCTTGCCATGTCAGAAGATTTAAATAACGAAGATATTCTAATAAGTGCAATAATGACATTATGTCCTAAGAAAATAGAAATACTTGATAATTTAAATAATAACAAATCCAAAGATATGATAGAAGTCGTAAACTTATTATTTGAAGGAAAGGTAACTGTAATATATAGTAATTAATTATTATATTATGGTTGAATGATAAATATCTATCTGATATAATTAAAATTAATTAAAAATAGTGTGATGAAGAGACAAAGTAAAATAGATAAATTGTTTTAAAGAGAAGATGAGCCTTGGCTGTGAGCTTATCTAAAATAATCCTATTTGAAAACTAACTTGGAGCAGAATTTAGTAGCATATATATGTGAAAGTATTCGGTTGACAACCTTATAGTCATCAAGAGGACATGTATATTATATATGTCAACTTGGGTGGAACCACGAGATATAACTCGTCCCAATTTTTATGGGACGAGTTTTTTTATTGTTAAAATAATATATTTTAGGAGGCAAAATTATGATAAAAGTTACATTAAAAGACGGATCAGTAAAAGAATTTCAAAATGAACTTTCTGTTTTAGAAATTGCGAAATCAATAAGTGAAGGTTTAGCAAGAGCGGTTGTTGCAGCATCTGTTAATGATCAAGTAGTAGGACTTGACTATATGGTTAAGGAAGATTGTACATTAAACTTATTTAAGTTTGATGATGCAGAAGGAAAAGATGTTTTTAGACATACTTCTGCACATATGTTAGCGCAAGCTATAAAAAGATTATATCCTAAGGCTAAGTTTGCCATAGGGCCAAGCATAGAAAATGGATTCTACTATGATATAGATTTAGAAGAAAGATTAACTATGGAAGATCTTGCAAAGCTTGAAGCTGAAATGAAAAAAATAGCTAAAGAAGATCAAAAACTTGAAAGATATGAATTACCAAAAGAAGAAGCGCTATCTTGGGCTAAAGAAAATGGTGAAATATATAAAGAAGAATTAATAAACGAGTTACCAGAAGGTGAAATAATATCATTCTACAAGCAAGGTGATTTTACTGATTTATGTAGAGGACCACACTTATTATCTACTAAGAAAGTAAAAGCTGTTAAGCTACTTAGTGTAGCAGGTGCTTACTGGCGTGGGGATGAAAAAAATAAAATGCTTCAAAGAATCTATGGTATATCTTTTGAAAAGAATAAAGATTTAGAAGAATACCTACATTTATTAGAAGAAGCTAAGAAAAGAGACCATAGAAAATTAGGTAAAGAATTAGACTTATTCTTTATACCAGAAGAAGGACCTGGATTCCCTCTATTTTTACCAAAAGGTATGGAGCTTAAAAATGCTTTATTAAAATTCTGGAGAGAAATACACAAAGAAGATGGATATGTAGAAATAGAAACTCCAATAATATTAAATCAAAAATTATGGGAAACATCAGGTCATTGGTACAACTACAAAGAAAATATGTATACTGTTAATATAGATGAAGAATTATATGCTATAAAACCAATGAACTGCCCAGGTTCATTAATATATTATAACCATAAACCTCATTCATACAAAGAATTCCCAATGAAGGTTGCTGAGCTTGGTAGAGTTCATAGACATGAGTTATCAGGCGCATTACATGGATTAATGAGGGTTAGAGCATTCACTCAAGATGATGCACATATATACATGTTACCAGAACAAATAAAAGAACAAATAAAAGGTGTAGTTGATTTAATAGATAGAGTATACAAAACTTTTGGATTTGAATATCATTTAGAATTATCTACTAGACCTGAAAAATCAATGGGTTCAGATGAAGATTGGGAAACAGCTGAAAATGGATTAAGAGAAGCTTTAGAAGAGTTAAATCTACCTTATATATTAAATGAAGGAGATGGAGCATTCTATGGACCTAAGATAGACTTCCACTTAAGAGACTGCTTAGGAAGAACATGGCAATGTGGAACTATCCAGCTAGATATGCAATTACCTCAAAGATTTGACATAACTTATATGGGTCAAGATGGTGAAAAACATAGACCGGTTATGATACACAGAGTTGCATTTGGAAGTATAGAAAGATTTATAGGTATATTAATAGAACAATATGCTGGTAAATTCCCAGTATGGTTAGCTCCAACTCAAGTTAAAATATTACCTATATCAGATAAATATATGGATTATGCAAATGAAGTTAAAAAAGCTTTATTTGATGCAGGTGTAAGAGTTGAAATGGATGATAGAGCGGAAAAAATAGGATTCAAAATAAGAGAAGCACAACTTCAAAAAGTACCTTATATGCTAGTTGTAGGTGACAAAGAAGCTGCAGAAAACCAAGTTGCCGTTAGATCAAGAGATAAAGGCGAAATGGGAAGTATGAACTTAAATGATTTCGTATCTATAGTAGTAAAAGAAGATGAAGAAAGAGTTAATATAGTTCAACAATAATTAATAAAAATAACCTAGGATTTAAATCCTAGGTTATTTTTATTTCTAGCAAGGTTCTTTTTGAATTAATGATTGTAATTCTTCTAAAGTCATAGTTTCCTTGTCGTATAAATGATTAGCAACAATGTGTAAATCATTTATATTTTCTTTTAATAACTTTAAAGTTTCTTTATAGCAATGTTCAACAATTTGATTGGCTTCCTTTTGAACTTGTTGTGACATAAAAGATTTTGAGTTGCCTTCTATTGTCATAAAGCCTAATTTACTCATACCATATTCACAAACCATTTGATCTGCAATGTCAGTAACTTTCTTTAAGTCATCTTTAGCGCCTGTAGATAAATGGTTAAAGATAACTTCTTCTGCAGCTTTTCCAGCTAGTAATATTTTGATTTTGCCTATTAATTCTTCTTTTGTGTAAATATATCTATCTTCGTCTGGGAGTTGAAGTACATATCCCAGTGCCTCACCACGAGGAACGATAGATATTTTTTGTATAGGACAGATATTTACAATATTGCTAACTAAGGCATGGCCAGCTTCATGGAAAGAAACAATTTTCTTTTCTTTTTCAATTAATACAGAATTTTTCTGCTCTATGCCGGCAATTACTCTTTCGATAGCCTTATCAAAATGATATGTTGTAATTTCACTGCTATTGTCTCTTACTGCATATATGGCAGCTTCGTTGGCTATGTTTGCCAAATGTGCACCATTAAAACCATGTGTTTTACGAGCTAATAATTTTAAATCGACTTCTTTATGTAATGGTTTGTTTTTTGTGTGAACTTTTAAAATTTCATATCTACTATTATAGTTAGGAGAATTGATACGTATATGTCTATCAAATCGTCCAGGTCTTAATAAAGCTTCATCTAATAAATCGAGTCTATTTGTTGCGCCGACTATTATAATATTATCGTCTTTATTAAAACCATCCATTTCTACAAGAAGTTGATTTAATGTTTGATCTTTTTCGTTGTTGCTTTCAGAATGTCTTCTAGCTCCTATTGCATCGATTTCATCAATAAATATAATGCTAGGAGCTTCCTTTCTAGCTTTTTCAAAAAGAGTTCTTACTCTTTTTGCACCTACACCAACATATTTTTCGACAAATTCAGAGCCGGTCACATTAAAGAAGGATGAATCTGTTTCTCCAGCAACAGCTGATGCTAGAAGTGTTTTTCCCGTACCAGGAGGACCGTAAAATAGTATTCCTTTTGGTATTTTTGCACCCATTTTTATGTATTTGTCAGGAGACTTCATAAAGTCAACTACTTCGAATAGTTCTTCTTTTACTTCATCAAGTCCTGCCACATCTCTGAATGTGGTTTTGGGTTTACTGCTACTATGATCTTCAGAACAGTTTTCCTTTTCCAGTTTCGTTTGAGCAAATACAGGAACTGGATTATTGATTTTTTTTAAAAAGTTATTTATAATGTTCATATTAAAGCACCTCTGAGGTATATAATTATTACTTACTTTATATTTTCCAAAGATGTAAAAATTTATTATAAAAATTAAAAAAAATAAACTTTTACATTAGAAGTATTGTCATAAAAGTAAGTTTAAAAACACAAAAACAATATTTTAAAATATATAAAATATTTTATGGAAAAATAGTTGACAAATAGTTCGAAGAAGCGTATATTATATGGAGTAGTAATTAAAACTACAAAAAATAATTAGTAAAACAAGAAGAAGTCCGTTTCTCGCCTTACGCCACAGGTTAGTAAGGTTAATATAAGTTTAGTTTATGTGTATTTCACAAACTAAGTGTAATTTTGACTTATATAGCGGATGATATTCAATCATTCGCTTTTTATTTTATATAAAATAATTTGGAGGTGTCCTACAATTAGCAAAGAATTATCAATCAATGATCAAATAAGAGATAAGGAATTAAGAGTTATTTCAGAAACTGGAGAGCAGTTAGGGATTATGTCTTCTAAAGAAGCTCAAACTATGGCAAATAGTAAAAACTTAGATTTAGTGAAAATATCACCAAATGCTAAGCCACCTGTTTGCAAAATAATGGACTATGGTAAGCATAAGTACGAACAATCTAGAAAAGAAAAAGAAGCTAGAAAAAATCAAAAAACTATAACAGTTAAAGAAATAAGACTTAGACCAGGTATTGAGGCTAATGATTTAAACACAAAAGCTAATAATGCTATAAAATTCCTTAAAAAGGGAGATAAAGTAAAAGTTGAACTTCGCTTTAGAGGAAGAGAACTTGGACATAAAGATATCGGTAAAGAAGTTATGCTTAAATTTATTGATATAGTTAAAGAGTTTGGAGAACCAACAAAAGCCCCTGCATTTGAAGGGAATAACATGGTTGTAATTATAGATCCAAAAAAATAGATGATTAACTGAGAGGAGGAATTTATCATGCCAAAAATGAAAACTCATAGAGGAGCAGCTAAAAGATTCAAGAAAACTGGAAGCGGAAAATTAAAGAGAGCTAAAGCTTTCAAAAGCCATATATTAACTAAAAAATCAGCTAAAACTAAAATGAACTTAAGACAATCTGCTATAGTTAGCAAAGGTGATGCTGAAAGAATAGCACAATTATTACCATACTAAGAAGTAATTAATTAAACTTAAGTAATATAATCGAAAATAAAAGACAATACACATAAGAATAAAGGAGGTCATGAACATGGCAAGAGTAAAAAAAGCAATGAACGCTCGTAAGAAGCATAAAAAAGTGTTAAAACTTGCAAAAGGATTCAGAGGATCTAGAAGCAAATTATATAGACCAGCTAACAATTTCGTAATGAAAGCATTAAAGAATGCTTATATAGGTAGAAAGTTAAAGAAGAGAGACTTCAGAAAACTTTGGATACAAAGAATAAATGCAGCTGCTAGAATGAATGGAATATCTTATTCAAGATTAATGAATGGATTAAAATTAGCAGGTGTTGAAGTTAACAGAAAAATGTTATCTGAAATGGCAATAAATGATCCACAAGGATTTGCTAAATTAGTAGACGTTGCTAAAGCTAAATTAGCTTAATATTATTATAATGAATACTAAGCATCTATAAGAGACAATAGTCGTTTATAGATGCTTTTTTGCATAGATATGTCAAATTACTAGAATAATAAGATAAAAGATTAAAAATAATTAATATAGTATAATGTTGTTATTATATAGTAATTGTTTTATAATATTGGGATAGTTAAAATTCTTATAAATAAAGGAGGGGTAGACAGAATTGAAAACCATGTTAAAAAAGCTACTTATGAAAACAAATACTATGGAACCAGCACAAGTAATGGTTATAGGATTTGGGGTAGTAATATTATTTGGTGGACTTATATTAAATTTACCCATAGCTGCAAAGAGTGGTAAAAGCGTTGGACTTTTAAATGCGTTATTCACATCCACTTCTGCCGTATGTGTTACAGGTTTAGTTGTAGTAGATACGAGCACTTATTGGAATGAATTTGGTCAACTTGTTATCATAACCTTAATTCAAATTGGTGGACTAGGATTTATGACCATTGCAACCATGTTTTCTCTATTAACAGGTAAGAAAATAAATTTGAGGGAAAGATTGTTAATACAAGAATCACTAAATCAAAGAGATCTATCAGGTCTTGTAAAACTTACGAGATACATAATTATGATGACCTTTGCTATTGAAGGTATAGGGGCTTTATTGCTCTCTATGGTATTTATACCTAAGTTAGGATTAATAAAAGGTATATGGTACAGTGTATTTCATTCAATATCAGCATTTTGTAATGCGGGATTTGACTTAATGGGTATTGTATCAGGAGAATATTCATCTTTAACGTATTTTGTTGATAATTCATTAATAAATCTTGTGATTTGTGGATTAATTGTACTAGGAGGGATAGGATTCCCTGTTTTATTAGATGTAATAAATAATAAAAAATACTCCAAATTAAATGTACATTCTAAAATAGTTATAAATACTACTGGAATACTTATTGCCGTAGGATTTTTATTTATATTTATTGTAGAGTTTAATAATAAAAACACTCTAGGTGGACTTAATATGAAGGAAAAACTATTATCTTCATTATTACAATCAATAACACTTAGGACAGCTGGGTATAATACTATAGATTTAACTGTATTAAAAGAAAGTACATTATTCTTAATGATAATTTTAATGCTTATAGGTGCATCTCCAGCATCAACAGGTGGAGGTCTTAAGACAACTACTGTGGCTACTTTATTTTTAACAGTAAAGTCATTTATTTTAGGAAAAGAAGATATAGAAGTATATCAAAGAAGAATAAGTAGTACAACAGTTAAAAAATCACTAGGGATTTTCTTTATAGGTGTTTTTGTAGTACTATTTGGTACACTAATGATTACTATAGTAAGTCCAGAATTTTCACTACTTGAATCTGCTTTTGAAGTAGTATCGGCATTTGCTACTGTAGGATTAAGTATAGGCTCAACACCTACGCTAACAACTTTTGGAAAAATAATAATAATGATATTAATGTTCTTAGGAAGAGTAGGTTCTCTTACTATTTTCATAGCATTACTTTCTAGAACTAATAAAATAAAATCAAAAGTTAGATATGCGGAAGGAAAGATAATAGTAGGATAAGAATTATAAGCTTGAAAGGATGAAAATTTATGAAACAATATATAGTTATAGGCTGTGGAAGATTTGGTTCATCTCTTGCCACAACTATGAATTTATTAGGTCATCAAGTAATGGCTATAGATAAAAGTGAAGAAATAATTCAAAATTTATCAGATAAAGTTACTCATGTGGCAGCAGTAGATGTTACAGATGAATATGCTTTAAGATCTTTAGGATTAGGCAATTTTGATGTGGCTATAATAGCAATAGGATCTGATATAAGAGCATCTATAATGGCTACTCTTATAGCTAAGGAAATGGGTGTAGAGCAAGTAGTATGCAAGGCTAAGGATGAATTACAAGCAAAAGTTTTATATAAAATAGGCGCGGACAGAGTTGTATTCCCAGAAAGAGACATGGGTATAAGAGTTGCACATAACTTAGTTTCAGATAATATATTGGATCATATAGAATTAGATCCAGAATACTCTATAATGGAAATTGTGACACCTAATAAATGGATAGGTAAAACATTAATAGAACTTGACCTAAGAGCAAAATATGAAATTACTGTTCTAGCTATTAAAGATGGAAACAACATAAATGTTATTCCTTCACCAGAAGAGCAACTACAAGAAAGTAGCATTTTAGTAGTAATAGGAAAAAACAGTAATATAAGTGCTATTGTTGCTAAAGACAAAAATTCAAAATAGGAGAATATAAAATGCCTATAGATATAAGTAGTAAAGATAATGAAAAAGTTAAGTATACTAAATCATTATTGAAAAGTAAAAATAGACAAAAAGAGTCAAAATACATAATAGAAGGATATAGAATTTTAACTTTAGCAATAGAATGTGATGCAGATTTAGATTATGTATTTATAAATGAAACTTTTGAAGATAAAGAAGAACATAAAACCTTTTTAAATATATTAAAAGATAAGAATATTAAAATATTTAAAACTACTAATAAAATATTTAAAGAATTGATAGACACAGAAAATACACAAGGTATTTTAGGTGTAATTAGGTTTAAAGAGAAAAAAATTGAACATAATATTAATCATGAAGATAAATTTGTATTGATATTAGATAGAATACAAGATCCAGGTAATATGGGAACAATAATAAGAACAGCGGATGCAGCAGGTGTAGATGCAATAATTGCTTTAAAAGGTTGTGTAGATATATACAATCCAAAAGTAATTAGGTCAACAATGGGTTCCATTTTTGATATGAAAATCATACACTGTACTCAAGAAGAATGTTTACAAGAACTAAAATCAAAGGATTTTAAAATCGTTTCTAGTTATCTTAATACTGAAAATTACTATCATAAAACAAAATATTATGAGAGAACAGCTTTAGTAATAGGTAACGAGGCTAATGGAGTTAACAATGATTTAATAAATCAATCAGATATATTAATTAAAATACCTATTTATGGTAATGCTGAATCTTTAAATGCAGCTATTTCTTCAGCTATATTGATGTATGAAATTAAAAAATATTTAGCTTAGTATGTTGAAAATACAATATTAAGTATGTTATAATTGTACAAAAACTATATATAAAAAGCTATGATGGAGAAAAGTATTATAATTTAACTTAGGCAAGAGAAAAATACATTTGCTGTGAGTATTTACTAAGTATTTATAAGAAGTTCACTCTGGAGCATTAAAGCTGAACAGAAATCAGTAGGCTTTAACGTTGAACGCGTTAAGTTTATTTGAGTGGTTTATTAATATTTTATATTATTAAACTACTAGGGTGGTACCGCGAATTACAGTCTTTCGTCCCTAGATAGGGATGAAGGGCTTTTTTTATTGCAATGAAAGCAAAATATCATGAAAATATATGAAAGGGTGAAAAAAGTGAAAGAACAATTAATAAGCTTAAAAGAAAGAGCTTTAAGTGAAATTAAAGCAGCTTCTTCGATGGAAGAATTAGATGGCCTTAGAGTAAAGTACTCTGGTAAAAAAGGTGAACTTACGGCAATATTAAAAGGTATGGGCAAGTTATCTGCAGAGGAAAGACCGGAAATAGGTAAAATAGCTAACGATGTAAGAGAAGCTATAGAAAATGAAATAAACACAAAAAAAGAAGAAATTAAGAAAATTGAGTTAAACAAAAAGTTAGATGAGGAAGTAATAGATGTTACTATGCCTGGAAAAACTTTTAAAGTTGGAAAAAGACATCCAATAACTCAAATAATAGATGAAGTAACTGAAATATTTATGGGAATAGGATTCTCTGTGGCAGAAGGTCCAGAAGTTGAAACAGTAGAAAATAACTTCGATGCATTAAATGCGCCTAAGAACCATCCTTCAAGAGATATTACAGATACATTCTACTTCAATGATGAATTACTACTTAGAACACAAACATCTCCCGTTCAAGTTAGAACAATGAGAAGTGAAGAATTACCAATAAAAATAATATCTCCAGGTAGATGTTTCAGAAATGACTCATTAGATGCAACACATTCACCAATGTTCCACCAAATAGAGGGATTAGTAGTTGGTAAAGATATAACTATGGCACAGTTCAAAGGAACTTTAGAATTATTTGTTAAGAAGTTATTCGGAGATAATACAAGAACAAAATTCAGACCACATAACTTCCCATTTACAGAACCAAGTGCAGAAATAGATGTTACTTGCTTTAAATGTGGTGGTAAGGGATGTCAAATGTGTAAAGGTGAAGGTTGGATAGAAATACTTGGAGCAGGTATGGTTCATCCAAATGTACTTAGAAACTGTGGGATAGATCCAGAAGTTTATAGTGGATTTGCTTTTGGTATGGGTGTTGAAAGACTTGCAATGCTTAAATACGAAATAGATGATATAAGATTACTAGTTGAAAATGATATGAGATTTTTAGATCAATTTTAATAAAAGGAGGAAAAGAAAATGTTAGTACCTGTAAAATGGATAAGAGATTACGTTAATATAGATATGGATACAGTTGAATTTGCTGATAAAATGACTATGACTGGAACAAAGGTTGAAACAGTAGAATTTTTAGGAAAAGAAATAAGCAATGTTGTAGTAGGTCAAATAAAAGAAATAACACAACATCCAAATGCTGATAAATTAGTAGTTTGTCAAGTAAATGTGGGTGAAGAAGAGCTTGTACAAATATGTACAGGAGCAAAAAATGTTTCTGAAGGAGACTATATACCAGTTGCTAAAGTTAACTCTACATTACCTGGAGGAATAAAAATCAAAAAAGGTAAATTAAGAGGAGAAGCATCTCACGGAATGTTATGTTCAGCTGACGAGTTAGGAATAGATGAGCATTTTGTTGATGAAAAAAGTAAAGATGGAATATATATCTTAAACGACATGGAAAACCTAGTAATAGGACAAGATATAAAAGAATTCTTAGGAATAGATGATGCTATAATAGACTTCGAATTAACTGCAAATAGACCAGACTGCAGATCTATGATAGGTATAGCTAGAGAAGCAGCTGTCACTATAGGAGAGAAAATAAAATATCCTGAAATAGAAGTAAAAGCTTGTGATGAAGATATAGACTTTGAAGTAAAAGTTGAAAGTCCTGACCTTTGTATGAGATATGGAGCTAGAATAATTAAAGATGTTAAAATAGAGCCATCTCCATATTGGATGCAAAGAAGACTTATAGAAGCTGGTATTAGACCAATAAACAATATAGTTGATATAACGAATTTCGTAATGTTAGAACAAGGTCAACCATTGCATGCATTTGATTTAAATGAACTTCCAACTGGAAAAATAGTTGTAAGAAATGCAGTAGAAAGCGAAAAATTTACTACATTAGATGAAGTTGAAAGAACTTTAGATAAAGAGATGCTTGTTATAACTGATGGTGAAAAACCAGTTGCTATAGCAGGTGTAATGGGTGGATTAAACTCAGGAATAAAAGATGATACTACAGCAGTATTGTTTGAAGGTGCAGCATTCAATGCAGATAGCATAAGATTAACTTCTAAGAAATTAGGCCTTAGAACTGAAGCATCTGGAAGATATGAAAAAGGTGTTTGTACAGAACTTTCAATAATAGGTGTGGAAAGAGCTTGCCAATTAGTAGAAATGCTTGGAGCAGGTAGAATTTTAAGAGGAACTGTTGAAGATTATCCAGTTAAACAAGCAGTTCAAACTTTAACTGTAAATCCATCAAGAATAATAAAAAATATAGGAATAGATTTATCATTAGATGGATTTGTAAAAATATTAGAAGACTTAGAATTCAAATGTGATTTAAAATCTGCTGATGAAGTAGTTATAGAAGTTCCAGCATTCAGATTAGATATAGAACAAGAAGCTGATATATATGAAGAAATAGCTAGAATATATGGATTTGAAAATATACCATCTAAGCAATTAGAAGGAAATGCAACAGCTGGTGTTAAAACTCCTAAACAAAAATTCATGGATAAAATAAAAGACACAGCTACAAGCATAGGATTATATGAAATATTAACTTATTCATTTGTAAGTCCAAAATCACTAGATAAAATAAAATTACCTGAAGATGATAAGAAAAGAGATTATATTACATTAATTAACCCACTTGGAGAAGATACATCAGTTATGAGAACTACAATGATGCCAAGTATGTTAAATGTATTATATACAAATGTATCTCGTAAGGTTGAAAGTGGATTTGCCTTTGAATGTGGTCATACATTTACTCCACAAGAAGGATTACCAATAGAAACTAATCACTTATGTGTAGGTATGTACGGTAAAGATGTAGACTTCTTTGTATTAAAAGGTGCACTGGAAACAATACTAGATGCAGTAGGATTTGAAAACTATGAGATAATACCAGAAACTAATAATACTACATTCCACCCAGGAAGATGTGCTACAATAATGTATAATAATATATATATAGGTACTTTTGGAGAAGTTCATCCAGAGGTTATAGATAATTATAACTTAGGACAAAGAGTTTATCTTGCTGAATTAGATTTAGATTTAATATTTGAAAACTCAGATAGAACTATAATATACAATCCATTACCAAAATATCCATCAACTTCTAGAGATATAGCTCTTTTAGTTAAAGATGATGTTATAGTAAAACAAATAGAAGATATAATAAAAGCTAATGGAGAAGATTTAGTAGAAAGTTATAAATTATTCGATGTATATAAAGGTTCACAAATAGCTGACGGATATAAATCAATAGCATACTCTATCATATATAGAAGTAAAGATAAGACTCTAACAGATGAGGATGTAAACAAAGTACACCAGAATATAATAAGAGAGTTAGAAGAAAAGCTAGATGCAAAATTAAGATCAAACTAACTCATCTTTGATAGGGGGATTAGTGAGATGAATAAGGTAGTTGTGAGGATTTTAGGTTCTGAATACAACATTGTTGGTAAAAATCCAGAACAGATGAAAAATGTAGCAAGGTATGTAGACGGAGAAATGAATAAAGTTAGAGAGGGAAACCCTAAACTAAGTTCACTTACTACAACTATAGTTGCATGTTTAAATATTGCTGATGAGTTATTTGATTGTTGTCATGAAAATGAAGAACTGCACAATAAGGTAGAATCATTAAAAGAAGGTATGAGTAAACCTAATGAAGAAGTTCAAAGTGAAGTTAAAAAAGTTGCCAGCGAATTGGAGCAAAAAGAGCTAGAGATAATGGAAAAAGATTATCGAATAGAGGAGCTCGATGAACAAATAAAAGAAAAAAATGAAAAAATAGAAAATCTAAGCAAATCTACTGAAGAAATGAAGTTAGAATTAGAAAAATATATGGCTGAAATTAAAAGTTTAAAAGAAGAAAATGAGGAAGCTAAACAAAGAGCCCAAGCGGCAGAAAGCATAGCATCTCAGTGGCAAAATAAAACTTATGATTATCAGTTGAAATATGCAGAGCTAGAAAATCAGTTGAAAAATAGAGAAGGTGCTCTATAAAGAAAATAAAGGGGGTGTTTCAAAGGATTATTAACCTTGGAAACACCCTTTTGACATAAGAGCGGAGGTATAATATGAAAGAAGTTGAATTATTAGCTCCTGTTGGCTCTTTTGAATCGTTGAAGGCAGCTGTACAAAATGGAGCTAATGCAGTCTATCTTGGAGGTAAGGATTTTAGTGCCAGAGCATCTGCCAATAACTTTGATAGAGAAGAGTTAAAAGAAGCTGTAAAATATGCACACATTAGAGGTGTAAGAGTTTTTGTTACAACAAATACCCTTATAAAACAAAATGAACTTGAAGATTTTATTGAATATGTAAAATTTTTATATGACATAAATATAGATGCATTAATATTACAAGATATAGGTGCAGCAATGACAATTAAAAAGCTTATTCCAGATTTCGAACTTCATGCTAGTACACAGATGGTGGCTCACTCTTTAGAAGATGTAAAATACTTAGAGAGTATAGGTTTTGACAGAGTAGTACTTGCAAGAGAATTAAATGTGGAAGAAATTAAACATATTTGTGACAATACTAATGTTGATATAGAAGTATTTGTTCATGGAGCATTATGCGTTTGTTACTCGGGTCAATGTTTAATGAGTAGTATGATAGGAAATAGATCAGGAAACAGAGGAAGATGTGCTCAGCCTTGTAGACAAAGATATACAATGATAGACATTAACACAGGGGAGGAAGTATCTTCAGATGGTGACTATTTACTTAGTACAAGAGATTTAAATGCTATAGAAGAAATAAATCAAATTATTGATGCAGGAGTTCATTCTCTTAAAATTGAAGGAAGAATGAAAAAACCAGAGTATGTGGCAACTGTTATAGGAAGCTACAGAGATGCAGTTGATGATTATTTAAGAAGTAAAAAAGTCAATGTATCTCATGATATAATGGCTGACCTATATACTATATTCAATAGAAAGTTCACGAAAGGTCTTTTGCTTGGAGATGTGGGAAAAGACGTTATGAATTCGCAAGTACCTAACAACCAAGGTTTGTATATAGGAAAAGTAGTGGATTATAACAAAAAAGCAAAGAGATTAAAAATAGCTTTAGAAGAGAACCTAAAAAAAGGTGATGGAATTAATTTAGGTGGAGGAGTTATTGGAAGAATCATAAAAGGTAAAGAAATTACTGATATTGGATATAAGGGTGAAACTATAGAGATAGACTTTATAGGAGAAGCTAGAAGAAACCAAATGATATTTAAGACTTCTGATACTCAATTAATGGATAGAGTTCAAAGTACTTTTAAACAAGATAAAGAGCTTGTAAAATGTTATATTGATGGAGAGATAAGTTTAA
Organism: Terrisporobacter vanillatitrophus; assembly: GCF_051148895.1. GTDB lineage: Bacteria > Bacillota > Clostridia > Peptostreptococcales > Peptostreptococcaceae > Terrisporobacter > Terrisporobacter vanillatitrophus. Next base: position 3,715,374 of record NZ_CP154625.1, on the reverse strand, counting down.
AATTAGGACAAAATCCTATAATTAAATTTAAAGATTTAAAAGGAAATAAAGCTGAAATAATTGGTGATTTTCTTATAGAAAAAGCTCTAAAAGTACCTATGAGTGATGAAAAAATAGAAACTCAATTAAGAAAACTAGGTAATACTCCTTATCAGTTAAGAAATCTAAAAATAGATCTAGATGAAGGAATAAGTTTACCAATTAGTGTAATTAATCAAATTAGAAGAGAGTGTATCGATAAGTTAAGTGAAGAAAGAATAGAAATAAAAGATAGAAAATACAAAAACGAAAAAGTAAGCTATAATCCACAAAGAGCTATTAGACAAAAAGATAAAAAAATAAGGGTTAAAGTTAAAAACTTAGAACAATTAAGAGAAGTTGTGAACTTTGAAATAGATGCTATTTATTATGAAGATGCTTCAACTATTGAAGATGCAATATCAATAGGAAAAGAAAATAATAAGAAAGTAATTTATTCAGCGCCTAGAATTATTAGAAATAAAGAATATAACAGATTAAATAAAATTAAAGATTTAAATGAAGAAAGTATTCAAATCGGAACCCTAGGCTCAATAGATTTCTTTAAAAATAAAAATTTCTGTATAGATTATTATTTAAATGCATTTAATAGTGAAACTATAAATCATTTTAAAAAAGAAGGAGCTACTTCAGTTTGTATATCTCAAGAACTTAACATAAATGAGATGGAAGAAACACTAACGTATACTGATTTAGATGTGGAAAGTATTGTTTATGGGTTTGCTCCAATGATGATAAGTGAGTATTGTCCTATGGGCGTTATAGTTAGAAACTGTAAAAAAGATAAAAGATGTAAAGAATGCAGTGAAAGTAGATATGCACTTAAAGATTTTAAGGGAGAAGAGTATAGATTATCACAAGATATATTCTGTAGAACTACAATATATAATTCTAAACCAACTTGTGTGCTAGACAATTTACAAGAATTAAACAACATTGGTGTAAATATATTTAGGTTAGATTTTACGGGAGAAAGTACAAGTGAAATAAGAGAAGTATTAGAGGCTTATATTGAAGTTATTAATAATAATTTTAGGTTGGGAGATAAATCTAATAGATTATATAAAAAGTTAGATGAAGAAGGAATAACAACAGCCCATTTCTACAAAGGAGTAGAATAATTTATAAACTAAAAAGTACTAAAGGGCTATTAATCCTTTAGTACTTTTTCTATTTTCAAATAAATAAGATTTTAGTATTGATTCATTGATTTTAATACTGCAAGTAAGAATTCATAAACATTTTTAACAGAAGGTATACTTAAATGCTCATTTGGAGTATGAACTTCAAACATATCTGGTCCCATAGAAATTGCTTCGCAACCAGGCATTTTATCAAGTAATAAACCACATTCAAGACCTGCATGTATAGCAGTTATAATAGGTTTTTTACCCTCTAATTTTTCGTAAACGTCTACACATAATTCTTCCAGTTTAGAATTTTTTGCATATTCCCAAGCAGGATATCCATCAGTATTTTCGAAATTAGCATTTACAGTATTACAAAGCATTTTAGTTTTATTATTTAAGTTTTCTCTTAATGTTGCAACTGAACTTCTTACAGCACTTTCAAATGACATAACATCATTTTCAGTTTTTACAACACCTAAGTTTGAAGAACTTTCTACTAATCCTTCTATATCTTTACTTACTGTTTGTATTCCGTTTGGAATAAAGTTAAGTAATAACATAGCCTTTGCTTTACACTCATCAGTTATAGCTTTGTCAGCAGTAGCTTCTTTTACTACAACTTCTAAACCTGGATCTGTAGTTTTAAATTCATTTTTTAATATTTCTTCTATTTTAGCAACATTAGCTTTTAGATTTTCAGCTTGATCTTTGTTTACAGCAACTACAGCTTCACATTCACGAGGTATAGCGTTATTTTTAGAACCACCGTTAACTTCAACTAAATCAAAATCAACATCAAGTAGATTTAATACTCTACCCATAGTTACATTTGAATTAGCTCTTTGTTTAACTATGTCCATACCAGAATGTCCACCAAGTAAACCTTTTACCTCAATCATAAATGCTTGCTTATTATCTTCTATGTTTTTATATGTAAGTGGTAATGTAGCATAAGATCTGTTTCCACCTGCACAACTTACCAATAAAAATCCTTCTTCTTCTGAATCTAAGTTTATTATATATTTACCTTTTAATAAGCTACCGTCTAGTCCATTAGCTCCAGTCATACCAGCTTCTTCATTTGAAGTAATTAATACCTCTAAAGCAGGGTGAGCTAAATCATTAGATGCAAGAACAGCCATACTCATAGCAACAGCTATACCATTATCTGCTCCAAGAGTAGTACCGTTTGCATAAATCATGTCATCTACTATTTTAAGTTCTATTGGATCCTTTTCAAAATCATGGTCAACATCTTTATTTTTTTCACAAACCATATCCATATGTCCTTGTAATATTACTCCTGGACAATTTTCATATCCTTCAGTAGCAGGCTTTCTAATGATTACATTAAGATGTTCATCTTGAACTACCTCTAAGTTTAGTTCTTTAGCAAAGTTTACTAAAAATTCACTTATTCTTTCTTCATCTCCAGAACCTCTAGGCACTTGAGATATTTCCTCAAAGTATTTAAACACTAATGTTGGATTTAAATCTTTTAATACATTTGTCATAATAAATTTCCTTTCTCGTTAAATAGATTAAAATTAATTTTTAAGTTAATAATTTAAATAACTTAGATATACTAAATAAAAAGTGTATAATATGTTAAAATATAAAATATTAATGTATAATATTATTTAGCCTATTAGTAGTATAATACATTTTCGGAAAAAAAAACTATATAAAAATAAATTATATGATGAATTCACATAAAAAATAAAAAAGAGGAGGAAGTATGGATCAAAAATCATTGAAAGTATTAGAATACAATAAAATTATTGATTTATTAGCAACAAAAGCCTCATCTTCTTTAGGTTTAAAATATATTGAAGAATTAATACCAAAACCTAATTATAAAGAAGTAAAAGATATGCTAGAAGAAACTAGTGAAGCCCAGGGAATTCTTATAAAAAGAGGTCATGTAAACTTAGGTGGCATACAAGATATATCAGATAGTGTTAAAAGGGCAGAAATAGGTGCAGTACTAGACCCAGGAAGTTTATTAAAGATAAGTGATAATTTAAGGGCAGCCAGAAATTTAAGAAGAAGTTTAACTCCAGGAGAAGAGGAAGACTTTAATTATCCAATAATACAGTCTTTATCAAATGCTTTATATGTATATAGAGATATAGAAGAAGAAATTAATAATGCAATAATTAGTGAAATTGAGATATCAGATAATGCCTCTCCTACTTTAAGAAGTATAAGAAGAGGAATATTACAAAAAAATCAATCTATTAGATCTAAATTAAATTCAATAATTTCATCAACTACATATCAAAAATATTTACAAGATGCAATTATTTCTGTTAGAGGAGATAGATTTGTTGTGCCTGTAAAGGCTGAATATAGATCACAAGTTTCAGGTATAATACATGACCAAAGTTCATCTGGAGCTACATTATTTATTGAGCCAATGAGCATTGTTGAAATGAATAATGAACTTAGAAAATTAAAATTAGATGAACAAGAAGAAATCGAAAGAATTTTATCAGAGTTAACAAAATTAGTAGGTGAAGTTGCAGGTGATATTTTATCTAATCAAGTTATACTTGGTAAGTTAGATTTTGCTTTTGCAAAAGGAAAATTATCCTTATCTATGAAGGCAATAGAACCTATATTAAATGAAGAAAAAAATATAAATATAAAAAATGGACGTCATCCATTGTTAAATGCAGATAAAGTTGTACCTAATAATATTTATTTAGGAGAAGACTTTGATACATTAGTAATAACAGGACCAAATACAGGTGGTAAAACAGTTACAATAAAAACTATAGGATTATTTGCATTAATGACTCAAAGCGGTTTGCACATACCTGCGGATTATGGAAGTATTATGTGTGTATATGATAATATTTTTGCTGACATTGGTGATGAACAAAGTATAGAACAAAGTTTATCTACATTTTCATCTCATATGACAAAAATAGTAGGAATACTAAATGAAGTAACATCTGACTCTCTAGTAATATTTGATGAACTTGGAGCAGGGACAGACCCTATAGAAGGTGCAGCTCTGGCAATAGCCATACTAGAAGATGTAAATATGGCAGGAGCAAAATGTATAGCTACTACTCACTATAGTGAACTTAAAAACTATGCCCTTACAAAGGATAGAGTAGAAAATGCAGCTGTTGAATTTGATGTTAATACATTAAGTCCTACATATAAATTATTGATTGGAGTACCAGGTAAATCAAACGCTTTTGAAATATCAAGAAAACTAGGTCTTAGAGACGATATAATTGATAAAGCAAAAGAATTTATAAATACAGATAATATAGAGTTGGAAGATGTACTTCAAAACGTAGAGAAGAACAGAATAAAAGCTGAGCAAGAAAGAGAAGAGGCTGAAAGGCTTAAAAAGGAAATAGAAGAAATCAAAGCTGAATATGATAGAAAACTTGAAAAATTAGCTATTTCTAAAGATAAAATGATGGAAAAAGCTAGAACAGAAGCCTTTAGTATAACAAGACAAGCTAAAGAAGAAGCTGACAATATTCTAAAAGAACTTAGAAGTATGGAAATGGAGATGGCTTCTAAAGAAAAAAATAAAAAGATAGAAGCTTTAAGAAAAGAGTTAGCTGATTCTATGGGCAACTTACAACCTTCTGTAAAAAGTATGATAGTTCCAAAAGTTTCTAACAAAGAAATAAAGGATTTAAAAGCAGGAGATGAAGTAAAAGTTATTACTTTAAATCAAGACGGTACAGTAGTATCAGTTGACAAGAAGAAAAAAGAAGCTGTAATACAAATGGGTATAATGAAAATGACTCTTCCATTTAAAGCATTACAAATGGCTCAGAAAGAGAAAAAATCAATAGTAACTAAATCAACAAGAAAAATTATAAGTTCTAAATCAGGTAGCGTTAAGAGTGAAGTTGATTTAAGAGGAATGAACTTGGAAGAAGCTATTGTTGAAGTAGATAAATACTTAGACGATGCTTGTGTTGCAGGTCTTGAAACTGTTACAATAATACACGGAGTTGGGACAGGAGTACTTAAAAAAGGACTTCAAGATGTACTTAAGAAAAACAAACATGTTAAATCTCAAAGACCAGGACAATATGGCGAAGGTGGAATGGGAGTAACTATTGTTGAGATAAGATAATAATAAATTGAGGAGATGGTTAAATTGATGATAGTATCAGCATGCTTAGTTGGAGTAAATTGTAAATACAATGGAGGAAATAATGATAATAACAAAGTAAAACAATTCTTAAAAGATAAACCCTATGTTATTATTTGTCCAGAACAACTAGGAGGATTAGCTACACCAAGAAAACCATCAGAGATAAATAAGACAGGCGGAAAAGAAGTTTTAAGTGGAAATAGCAAGGTGATAAGCTGTGAAGATAAAGATGTAACAGAAAATTTTATTAAGGGAGCTGAGGAAAGTTTAAAAATTGCTAAAATGTTCAATTGTAAGCAGGCTCTTCTTAAAGAAGGTAGTCCATCATGTGGATGTAACTTAATTTACGATGGAACTTTTACAGGTAATAAAATTTCTGGTATGGGTGTGACGGCAGCTTTATTTAAAGAAAATAATATAGAAGTTTTTAGCGAAAAAGAATTATAATATATATTTGAAGATATAACAATAGGAATAACTTGAAAAAATGTAGAAATTAATTTAACATAGAAGAATAATGATGTAGAGAGGAGAAAATAATGCAAGATTTTAAAGTAGCAATAGCTAATTGCCTTAAGGAAAAAATTGAAGATTTAACATTAGAAGAAATAATAGCGCTAATTGAGGTTCCACCAAATAAAGAAATGGGGGATTATGCATTTCCGTGCTTTAAATTAGCTAAAGTATTTAGAAAAGCTCCTAACATGATAGCTGCAGAATTAGCAGAAGAGATAGAAGCTAAGGGTGAAGTATCAAAAGTAATGCCACTTGGTGGATATATAAACTTTTTTGTAAATAAATCACAATTAGCTGAGAGTGTTATAAAAGATGTTTTAAATAAAAAAGAAAATTATGGTCATAGTGATTTAGGTGGAGAAAAAGCTGTAGTAATAGATTTTTCATCTCCTAATATAGCTAAGCCTTTCCATATAGGGCATATAAGAACTACTGTTATAGGTAATGCTCTATATAAAATATATGATTCTCAAGGGTATAATGTAGTCAGAGTAAATCACTTAGGAGATTACGGAACTCAATTTGGTAAACTTATAGTTGCTTTCAAACTTTGGGGTAATAAAGAAGCTGTAGAAGCTAATCCAATACCAGAGTTATTAAAATTATATATACAATTCCATGATGAAGCTGAAAAGAAACCAGAAATGGAAGATGAAGCTAGAGCTTGGTTTACAAAATTAGAAAATGGTGATGAAGAAGCTAAAGCATTATGGCAATGGTTTAGAGACGAAAGTTTAAAAGAATTTGCTAGAGTTTATGACTTATTAGATATAGAATTTGATTCTTATGCAGGTGAATCTTTCTATTCAGATAAAATGGATGCTGTTATAGCTCAAATAAAAGAAAAAGGATTATTAAAAGAGTCTCAAGGTACAAATATTGTTGATTTAGAAGAACACAATATGCCGCCAGCCCTTATAACTAAGAATGATGGTTCAACTTTATATATGACAAGAGATTTAGCAGCAGCAATATACAGAAAAAACACTTATGATTTTGAAAAATGTATATATGTAGTTGGTTCTCAGCAAGCCCTACATTTCCAACAACTATTTAAAGTATTAGAACTTATGGGATTTGAATGGTCAAAAGACTTAATTCATGTGCCATTTGGTATGGTTGCTTTAGAAGAAGGAACTATGTCTACAAGAAAAGGTAGAGTAGTATTCTTAGAGGATGTTTTAAAACAAGCTGTAGAAAAAACAAAGGAAACTGTTCTTGGTAAAAATCCAAATGCTAAAAATGTGGATGAAATAGCTAAACAAGTTGGTGTTGGAGCTGTTGTATTCCAAGAATTATCAAACAGTAGAATAAAAGACTATACATTCTCATGGGAAAGAACCTTAAGTTTTGAAGGAGAAACTGGACCTTATGTTCAATATACTCATGCTAGATGTTGTGCGGTTTTAAGAAAAGCCAACGAAGAAGTAACTTCAGATGTAAACTATGAACTATTATCAGATGGAGATGCTGCAGAAGTATTAAAAGTAATAGGATCGTTTAATAAAGCAATAGTTTCTGCAATGAGAAGAAATGAGCCACATATAGTAACAAGATTTGTACTAGATTTAGCTCAAGCCTTTAATAAATTCTATCATGATAATCCAATAATAGCTGAAGATGCAGAAATCAGAAAAGCAAGACTTGCTTTAGTTGCTGCAACAAGACAAACATTAGAAAATGGGCTAGCAATATTAGGAATGCATGCACCAGAAAGAATGTAAAAACTCGCTTTGATTGTGTGGCTAACGTATATATCTTTGCTTCGCTGCAGATATATCCGTTGCTCAATATGAAGAAGTTAGAATTAAAAATGGCAGCTTTTAGCTGCTATTTTTAATTCTTAGAAAGTCCTTATTATGGGTATATGAATACAAGGTAATAAAATTGATAAAAATACTAGGTAAAAGACTTATAAGGGAGTTAATTTATGAAGGAAAATTTAATAAGAAATTCTTATCTAAACTCTTTTGACATTAATGATGAGGAAAAAGGGTTAACTGATTTAATTATCATTAATACTAAGTGTTTAATTGACGATAAAATTCAAAGATATGTATACATAGATAATAATAGATTAAAAGATGAATTAAGATATTATAATTTTTATGGGACAAAACCATCTTATGATGATATACTAAACATTCTACTACCATTAATACTTGCAAATACTAATATTCAAAAGTCAGAAGATGAAGTGATAATCTTAATTCAAAAGTATGTTAAATACTTTAAAAAAGATGATAATTTATTTGAGTATATTATAGGGGCTCTTATGTACAATGCATCAATACATTATATTTTGGACAACAAAAATATAGAGTATGGCATATTATTGCAATTATTAAAGGAAAGAATTATAGGATTTTCCATTGAGTTAGAAAAACTAAATATGGTAAAATTTCAAATGGTTAGAATTAATGCTATACAATTAATTGATAATTATATAGATTTAAAAGTAGGCAATTATGATGACGGAAAAATAATAAAAAATTTATTAAATGTTATATATGATATTTATATAGAAGAAAGAAATGTAAACAATATAGGAGTTTTAAGCATAAAAAAATCTATATTATCAATATTGGGCGAAGAATCAAATTTAAATATGGATAATATAGATTTTATTGAGCAAATGTCTCATTACATAATAAAATTAAGGAAATATGTAATTAACAAAAAAACTTATGATTTAAATTCAGACCCGAGGAATTTAATTAAACACAATGAAGGAGAGATTGTCTCAGAT